>JBJHBX010000353.1:0-3698 GCA_050485725.1 Gemmatimonadales bacterium
ATCCGTCCCTTCGCATCCCAGAGGTACCCCCCGCTCCCCCCTTCCGCTGGGCGGGCGTAACGCCAGCGGTGGGGCACCGCCTCGGTCACCCCCGGAAGCGGATTCTCGGCGCCTCCCGCATCGGTCACGAGGGTCGCGAACGCCCCGAGCAGGGCATCGGCCGCATCGTCCCCCGGCGTTTCGAGCTTCGACAGGGACCATTCGGGAGCCCCATGGAGCACCCAGTGCTCGCCCTTCCCTCGTCCCGGCTTCGACGTGTCCCGGGCGACCCACGAAAGGGCCCGCGCACCCTCTCCCGCCCCGGGATCGACGAAGGCTGCATCCCAGGGGATCTCGACCGGATCCTCGAAGCGCACCATGACCGCCCAGCAGGGGAGCATCGCGAAGGTGCCGATCCGCGCGGCGAGGGCCGGATGCGCCCCGGCGAGGAGGGCCGCGGCCTGCGGGGGTGGAGGCGTCAGCACGACGAGATCGAACTCCTCGCCCGACACGATCCATCGGCCGGCGTGGTCGCGGGCCAGGGGCGGCACCTGGTGCCCCGTCTCGACGTCGAGGTCCGCCGCGAGGTGCGCCGCCACGCTGCGCATGCCGGGAACGCCCACCCAGCGAACGGCCTCGGTGGCCGGGGAGAGCTCCTCCCCCACGTGCACGATGCGCCCCGACCAGGGCGCCACGATCCCCGCCCGGGCCCAACCGCGCACCCACCGCGCGAAGACCGGGTCGCGGGCGGTGAAGCAGGGAGCGCCGTGGTCCATGGCCCATGCCGGGCGGGCTTCGCCGGCCTCGCGGGCCTCGCGGGTGGCCATGCGCCCGCCGACGCCGCGTCCCTTGTCGAAGACCCGCACCCTGAGGCCGTGATCGGAGAGGACCCGCGCAGCGGCGAGCCCGGCCATGCCGGCGCCGATCACCCCCACCCGGGGAACCGGTCGGAAGAGGGGGCGACCCGTGAGCGCCGACCACCGCCCCACGTCGAGTCGGGCGGCGTGGTCCGCCGTTTCGCGGGCCCGGACGGTCCCGAGCACCGGACGCCCGGGCGGGAAGGGGCGGTCGAAGGCGCCGAGGCACCAGAGGATCCCGCCATACGACGCGGGGTCTCGTCCATCGAGGGCGTAGCGGTGGTTCAGGTCGACGAGGGTCTCGAGGGCCGTGGCCGGGTCGGGCGTCCACCCGAGGAGCGCCTTTCCCCAGGTCATGCGGACATTGTTGTGCAGCTCGCCGTGCACGAGGAGCGACCGCTGGGCCGCATCCCAGAGCGCATCGCCCGTCTTCCCCCTGGCCAGCGTCTCGGGGTCGACGAGGGCGGGACGGGGGTCGTCGGCGTGCGCGGCCAGGGTTGCCCGGGCCCATGCCGGGAGGGCGTCCAGCGACTCGGGGTCGGCCACGTGGTGGCAGAAGCTCCAGGCCAGCTCGCGCCAGGTCAGGAGTTCGTCCAGGTACTTCCGGGCCCCCTCGCCGGCCCCGGCCTCCCCGGCGGCGGCGGCCTCCCTCGCGATCCGGAAGGGCGAGACGTGGCCGTGGTGGAGCCAGGCCGACATCCGGCTCACGCCGGGGCGGAGCGGGTCGTTCCGGTCGCGGTGGTAGCGCGCGAGCCCGCCGTCGCGGAAGGCCCGCCAGCGGGCATACCCGGCCTCGGAGCCCCCACGGGTGTGGGGCACCGGGCCCACCGTCGGGTCCACCGCGCACTCGGCCACGAGCGCCCCGAGGGCCGCGTCGTCCAGCTCCGCCACCGGCACGGGTTCGAAGGGGAGCGCCGGGAGCCTCTCCGAGTGGGCGCCCACCTCGGCCACCGCGTCCTCAGGGACCTCGGGCCAGGGCCCGTCGAGCCAGGGGCGCCAGAGGGGCTCCGCGGCCTCGCGGAAGCGGAAGGCGCGATCCGTGACCCCGCGCGGCACCCGGTACACCGACACGAGCGTCGATGCGTCGACGGCCCAGGTGGGCGCGGCCTCGGCCACGACCCGGGTCCAGCGTTCGAGGAAGGGCACCGGCACGTGCTCGGTCACCACGAGGGCCGCCCCGCGCGCCAGCGTCAGCAGGTGGGGTCCCCGGTGCCCGGGCCGCTCCAGGTGGAAGACCGCCCGGATCCCCCGCGCCGCCAGCTCGCGGTGCGCGTCGCGGGCCCCCTCCATGATGAAGCGGTGGTGCCGGTACGAGGCGTACGGATAGCGCTCCGACAGGGCGTGGTAGACGAGAAGGGGGAGCCCCAGCGTGCGTGACGCCTCCAGGGCCACGTCCAGGGCGGGGTTCTCGTGCCCCCGCACCGCGCTCCGCATCCAGTACAGCAGGTGGCCGCCCGGCGCGGGGCCGGGTCGGCCCGAAGCGACCCGGGCGTCCAGGTGGGGGGAAAGGGAGATGGCGCCGTCGGACATGGCGGCCCGGTATCCCCGCCGCCGCCACCGGGTTCCGGGGCTGCGGGACGCGAGCGCCCACCGCGGCCCCAGAACCTCGTCCTTGCGGAGGGGTTTCAGGGTGTGTCAAGCTTCCGGAAGCGCGTCACGGATCCGTCACGACCACCCGCCAGGAACCATGGACACGATCCGCATCGAGGTGAAGGGAATGACCTGCGGTCACTGTACCGCCCGCGTCGAGCGAGCGCTCCTCGAGGTCGAGGGGGTCGAGTCCGCCCGCGTCGACCTGTCCGGTGCCGAGATCCTGGGGCCCGCCCCGCGGCAGGCACTCGAGGAAGCCATCCGGGAAGCGGGTTACGAACCGACGACCTGAATGCCCTCCTCCACGATCCGGGCCGCCCTTCTTCTCCTCGTCCTCGTGACGGGGGCCCTCGCCGCTCCGGCGGCGACGGCACAGGAGCGTGCCGGGATCCTCGTGGTGGGGTGGGTGAACGATGCGGCCTCGGACATCGCGATGCAGGCCATCCCGGTTCGCCTCGTCCCGGTTCAGGTCGAGGCGGAAGAGACCGGCCCCACCCGCGAGACGGTGACGGACGCCGAGGGCCGCTTCCGGTTCCAGGAGCTTCGACCCGGGCGCTACCGGCTCGAAGTGGGAGCCTTCGGCTACAGCAGCGTCATCCAGGAAATGACGATCCGCGGCGCCTCGCCCTTCGAGATCCGCGTCGGGCTCGTGCCCCAGGCCCTCGAGCTCGAGCCCCTGGTCGTCACCTCGATGCGGAGTCCCCGCCTCGCAGCTTCCGGGTTCTACGACCGCCGCAACCGGGGCACCGGTGACTTCCTGGACCGGAACCAGATCGAGGAGCGCTTCCCCTCGCGCACCACCGACCTCTTCTCGCTCTTCGCCGGGGTCCAGGTCCGCCCCACCCAGGCGGGTACCCAGGGGCTGGTCACGCTGCGGGGAGGCTGTCGCCCCGACGTGATCATCGACGGACTCAACCTGGGCCCGAACGTCGGGGTCGACGACGTGCTCAACCCGAACGACATCGAGGGGCTCGAGCTGTACCGGGGGGCCGCCACCCCGATCCAGTACTCCCGGAGCACCTGCGGCGCGCTCGTCTTCTGGACCGCCGACCCCGCCACCCGCGAGGGGGTCGCACCCTTCTCGGTCCGGCGGGTCCTTCTCGCCGCGGGGTTCGTGATCCTCGCCCTCGTGGCCACCCGCTGAACCACGCCATGCAGATCCTCCCGCTGGGCGCCGCCGGCACCGTCACGGGATCACGTTTCCTGATCGAGGCGGGGCGCACGCGGGTGCTCGTGGACTGCGGCCTCTTCCAGGGACTCAAGAACCTCCGC
>JBJHBX010000354.1:0-3696 GCA_050485725.1 Gemmatimonadales bacterium
CGTGGACGGCGGCCCCGAACCCGCAACCCGGGGCCATGTTGATGTACTGGGGCTCGACACCCGTGAAGACCCGGCGGCCGATCATGGATGAGCAGCCGGTCGAGTTGCGGAAGACCACGCGCTCTCCGCTCGTGCGGGGCTCGAAGCGGATCGGGGTGTTCTCTTCCCAGTGGGCCATGGCGTCGAGGATCATGCCCCGCATCCGGGCGTTCTCGGCCGCGCTTCCCCAGTCGTCGGCGAAGGCGTAGCCCATGATGCCGTCGGTCCAGCGCTCGCAGCGGAAGTGGTCGAAGGTGCAGATGGCGGCGGGAAGGGGACCGTCGTCGCCCGGCGACGCGCCTGCGGCCCAGGTGGCCCAGCCCTCGACCTCGTCGATGTCGCCGAGAATGATGTCGCCTTCCAGGATCGCGAGACCGTCGATGACCTCGACGGTGACCTCGCCCCCGAAGACGGTCAGCGTTCGCAGCTCGCCGATCACTCCGGGCGCGTAGCCCCACTCGGGCTCGCCGGGGAAGCGGTCGGGGACGCCGACCCCGAGCGTCGCCTGGGTCGTCTGCTCTCCGGAAGTGGCCGAGAGGGTGAGGTCGCGCCTCCCGGGCTCGGCGCTTCGGTCGGCCTCGAGGCGGAGCGTGGCCTCGTTGCCCGTGACGGGGTTCTGGGCGAAAGTGGCCACGAGCCCCTCGCCTCCGCCGGAGACGGTGAGGGTCACCGGGGTCCCCCCTCCTGCGCCTCCCTCGATCTGGATGCGCACCTCGGTCGCGCCCCCGCGGAAGACGGTGGCCGAGTCCGATTCGAGGCCGATCCCGAGGGCCGGCGGGGGAGGGGGTGGCGGGGGTGGAGGTGGGTCGGTGGGGTTGCCGTCGTCACCGGAGCAGGCGGCCGCCGCGAGGGCCATGGCCAGCGCGAGGCAGGTCACGAGGGGCGCATCGAACGGAAGGCGTCGGTCGTTTCGCATGTCGGAACTCCAGTCCATGAAGGACGTTCGGTGGATCGTTCCGATGCAATCGACGGGACGGCTGCGGGTGCCACCATCGCACATCCATGCGATGCGAAGCGCCGGGTCGCGCCGGCGTCCGGCCATGCCTGCGCGTTCCCAGGTCCGGTCCTCCCGTCAGACGATGCGGTCCCTGAGGGCCCGGGCCACCGCCTCGGCCACGCTGTGGACCTGGAGCTTCCGGTACACCGACCGGATGTGGGACCTCACGGTGTCGATGCTCACGTCGAGGGCGCGCGCCACCCCCTTGTAACTCTTCCCCTGTACCAGGCAGCGGAGCACCTCGAGCTCCCGTGGCGTCAGGCCCACGTCGACCCGGGCGTTCATCGGACGCGTACCGGGGGCGCCCTTCCGCGTGTCGCTGCGCCCGTCGCGCACGAGCTCGAGCACCGTCCGCGCCACCCCTGCGGAGAGGGGCGCCCCGCCGGCCACCACGGCGCGGAGCTGTTCGAGCAGGCGGGGCGTGGGCACCTGTTTCAGCAGGTAACCGTCGGCCCCGGCACAGATCGCGTCGACGATCGTCTCCCGATCCTCGAAAACCGTCAGGACCACCACCAGGAGCTCCGGAAAGGCACCGCGCACCCGGCGGACGCACTCGACCCCATGCACACCGGGCAGGTCCATGTCCATCAGGACCAGCTCCCAGGGGGCCGGGGACCCCGTCCTCTCGAGGGCGTCGATCCGGCCCAGGAAGGGTTCGGCGGCCTCGAAGCCCTCGGCGAATCGGAAGTCGTCGACGTGCCGGAAGAGGAGCTCGAGGCTCTCCCGGTAGCGGCGGTCGTCCTCGACGGTGGCGATGCGGATCGGGTCGGTCATGCCCCGGCCCCGCCGGGGGAAGTCGGGTCTTGGCGCCTGAACAGCCTGGAGAAGGGCGTCCTGCGGGGGGAAGCCAGCGGAAAGACGAACTCCACCCGCGTCCCGCCTCCGGCGTTCGAGCCGAGTTCGAAGCTGGCGCCGATCTCCCGGGCCCTTGCCCGCATGCTCGCGACCCCGCGCCCGGCCACGGCGCCCTCCCCCTGGGCGGCGACCCCCGTTCCGTCGTCTTCCACACGCAGTGTCCACCGCGTGCCCGGGCCCGGGAGAAGCGAGAGCTCGACGCTCCCGGGATTCGCGTGCCGGGCGGCGTTGTGGAGCGCCTCGAGCCCCACCAGGAGCACGCTCCGCCGCACCGACACCTCGGTTTCGGCCCGGGGCCACCGGGTCGGGAACCGGGTGCTGAAGCGGACCGGGCCTTCGCCGAAGAGGCGCTCTCCGTGCTCCGCAAGCCGACCGGCAAGGTCGGCGAGCCCTCCGATCCGGGGGTCCAGCGTCCAGACGATGTCGGAGAGCGCGACCCCGAGTTCCTCGGCGACCCCCGCCACCTGGAGCGCCACCCCGCGCCGGTCGGATTCGGCCATGTGCCCATTCGCGAGGAGCGACGAGAGGATCCCGACGCTGGCGAGCCCCGAGCCCACCTGGTCGTGGAGGTCCGTCGCGATGCGGGTCCGCTGGCGCTCGAGCTCGACCAGGCGCGACACGCGGCCGCGGTAGGCCGCCCAGCCCGCCAGGAAGAGGAGACACGCCACGAGGATGCGGAATGGGACGGAGGCGTACCAGGGCGGAAGCACCTTCACGTTGAGGGCAAGGGGGGTGGCCGACCAGCGAACCCCGTCGACGGAGGCCCGGTACTCGACGTGGTGCGTCCCGGGGCGGAGGTCCGTCCACTGGAACACGGGCTCGCCGACGGTGGCCAGCCAGGTCGTGTCGGGCGCGATCCGGACCTCGTGGCGGAGTTCTCCCGGGTCACGGAAGGACAGGGCGGCGAAGCGGAGTGCCAGCCGGTTCCGCCCCCGCGGGAGTTCGAGCATGCCTCCGACGAGCCGGACCCCGGTGCCGTCCACCCTCGCATCCACGAGCTCCACCCCGGGCGGGCCCGGCTCGAAGAAGCGGGCCGAGGGAGGGAGCTCGATCACCCCCCGGGAGGTGGCGAGCCAGACGGTTCCATCGGCCTCCTCGACCAGGCCGCCGGCGGAGGGCGCCGGGATCCCCTGGCCCCTCGAGAGGCGCTCGACCACGCGAACCGCTCCCTCCGGATCGAGCTCGATCCGGGCCAGGAGGCCGTTCGCAACGACCCAGGTTCCGCCCCGGGGAGAGGGTTCGAGCCCGAAGACGGAGCGCGTGGGGAGGCCGGGGACCTCCACCTCGGTCCACCTCCCGTCTCGACGCGCGAGGAGGCCCAGCGAGGAGGACCCCGCGAGCGTGATGCCATCTGCGCTCGCCATGCTGGTGACCACCGCGAGACCGGGCACGGCACTGCACGCGAGTTCCGCCTCGTGCACGCCGCGGCTCCCCGCGGCGTTCGCGACACAGATCCTTCCCGGACCCGCAAGCCAGAGCCGGTCCTCCGCGTCGTGGAGGTACGGAAGGAGGCCGGCGAGTGCGGGGCCCTCGAAGAGCACGACGCCGTTCCGGACGCGGCGAAGCGTGCCCGGGGTGGCGACCCAGACCCCGCCGTCGAGGGCGGGTGTGCAGCCACTGAAATCCCCCTCGTCGAGGGAAAGCTCGCGCACCGCCCCCTGTTCCGAGAGCCGGGCCAGCGCGCCCCCCACGTGACTCCAGTACCCGCGGGTCGCGGTGCCACAGAGTACCACGCCTCCGGACCACCCCGGATCCTCGCGTAGCCAGGCAGCTTCCCCGGCGCCAACCCCCGGCACGAAGCTCGT
>JBJHBX010000355.1:0-3686 GCA_050485725.1 Gemmatimonadales bacterium
CCGTCGTCGGTCGGGTGCATGGAAGGGAGGTCGTCGTCGTCGCGAACGACGCCACGGTGAAGGCCGGGTCCTGGTGGCCGGAGACGATCACGAAGATCCTCCGCGCGCAGGAGATCGCGATGCGCTGCCGGATCCCGATCGTCTACCTGGTGGATTCGGCCGGCGTGAACCTCCCGTACCAGGGCGGCGTCTTTCCCGGGCAGTACGGGGCCGCGCGGATCTTCCACTACAACTCGATCATGCGGCGGTACCTCCGCATCCCCCAGCTCTCGGCCGTCATGGGTCCGTGCATCGCGGGAGGGGCGTACCTCCCGGCGCTGTCGGACTCGATCATCATGGTCGAAGGGACGAGCTTCATGGGGCTCGGCGGGCCGAACCTGGTCAAGGGCGCCACCGGCCAGGTCGTGGACCAGGAGGAACTGGGGGGGGCCCGGGTCCACACCGAGATCTCGGGGGTTGCGCACCACCGCGTGTCCGACGACCACGCGTGCATCCGGCTGCTCAGGGAGCAGCTCGCAGCGCTCCCGGTCGAGGTCGCCGCCCTCTCGATTCCCGAGGCCGGTGCCGCCCCCCTCCGCCCCCCGTCCGAGCTCCACGACATTCTCCCGGGGGACCACAGACAGCCCTACGAGATGGAGCGGGTGCTCGAGTGCCTCCTCGACGAGGGGCGGTTCGAGCCCTTCCAGCCCGACCGGGCCCGGGAAATGATCTGCGCCACGGGGACCCTCGACGGGGTGCCGGTGGGGATCATCGCGAATGCCCGCGGCCTCGTGCGGAACCCGGGGCAGGACAGGCCCGCCTTCGGCGGGATCGTCTACACCGAGAGCGCCGAGAAGACCGCCTATTTCATCGAGACGATGAACCGGCAGCGGCGCCCGATCCTCTTCGTGCAGGACGTGTCGGGCTTCATGGTGGGACCCGATGCGGAGCACTCGGGGATCATTCGCGCCGGCGCGCACTTCGTCGAGGCGATGGCTTCGGCCACGGTGCCCAAGCTCGTGCTCACGCTGAACCATGCGTCGGGCGCGGGCTACTACGCCATGGCCGGCCAGGGATTCGACCCGGACTTCATCCTTTCCCTTCCCACGGGACGCATGGGGGTCATGGAAGGGGACTCGGCGGTCATGGCCCTCTTCTCGGGGCAGCTCGAGAAGCTCAAGGCGGAGGGCCTCGTCCCCGACGAGGAGCTGACCACGGCCATGGACGACGTCCGTGCCGAGTACGAGCGGCAGCTCGACGCGCGCTTCGCGGGCGCCCGGGGCTTCGTCGACGAGATCGTGCTGCCGGAAGAGGTGCGGCCAGCGCTGTCGCTACTTCTCCGCGCCGCGAACCGGAACCCCGGCCCGCACCTGGGCCCCTTCCAGCTCGGCGGGGTCGTGCACGGCGACCCGACACGTCTTCCGGCGGGTTTCCCCGGGCCACTGCCGGAGCCCGCGTCCGAACCCGCCACCGAACCCGCTTCCGGAGCGACGGCATGACCCGGCCAGGCGAGGAGAGCGACGGCATGACCCGGCCAGGCGAGGGCCGCATCCTCCGGATCGGAAGCGGACAGGGCTTCTGGGGCGACGACCTCGAGGCGCCGGTTCGACAGGTCGAGGGGGGGCCACTCGACTACCTGATGATGGACTACCTGGCCGAGGTCACGATGTCCATCATGCAGAAGCAGCGTAGCCGGGACCCGGGTGCCGGCTATGCCCGGGACTTCGTGCCGCTCATGGAACGCATCTTTCCCGCCCTCGTGGAAAAGGGCGTCCGCGTGGTCACGAATGCCGGAGGCGTGAACCCCATGGGATGCGGAGAGGCCGTCGTCGCGGCCGGGAGGACGGCCGGCGTCGCGGGGCGGGCGCGCGTGGGCGTCGTGACGGGCGACGACCTGCTCGAACGCCTTCCGAAGCTCGTCGCTGCCGGCCATGAACTCCGGAACATGGAGAGCGGGGAGCCGCTGGAAACGATCCTGGACCGGGTCGAGAGCGCGAATGCGTACATCGGGGCGCGCCCCATCGTGCGGGCGCTCGAGGGGGGTGCCGACGTCGTGCTGACCGGGCGCTCCACCGACACCGCGCTCACCTATGCGCCGATGATGCATGCCTTCGGCTGGGCCGACGACGACTGGGACCGGCTGGCGCACGGGGTCGTGGCCGGGCACATCAACGAGTGCGGGGCCCAGGCATCGGGGGGGAACGCCCTCGTGGACTGGTGGACGATCCCGGCCATGGAGGCGGTGGGCTTCCCGATCATCGAGGCCCGGAGCGACGGGAGCTTCCTGGTCACGAAGCACCCCGGTACCGGCGGACGGATCGACCGGGCCGTGGTCACCGAACAGCTCCTCTATGAAATGGGGGATCCTTCGGAGTACATCACCCCCGACGTGGTCGCCGACTTCACCTCGCTCCGGCTGGAGGAGTCCGGACGCGACCGGGTGCGCGTGCACGGGGTGCGTGGGCGGCCGGCGACGGAGTTCCTGAAGGTCTCGATTGCATACCAGGATGGATACAAGGCCGTGGGTACGCTGGTCTACGCGTGGCCCGACGCGGCGGCCAAGGCGCGGGCCTCGGCCCGGCTTCTCCGGGAGCGCCTCGACCGACTGGGACTCCGCCTTGACGAGGTCCGGGTCGAGCTGGTCGGATGGAACGCGACCCACGGGCACCTGGCCGGCCCGCCTCCGCCCGACCTGCCCGAGGTGGAGCTCAGGGTGGCCGTGCGGGGCCCCGACCGGAGCGCGGTGGAGCGGTTCACGCGCGAGCTGGCGCCGCTCGTGCTGACCGGATCCCCGTCGGTGACCGGGTTCGCAGGGGGAAGGCCGCGGGTGCAGGAGATCATGGCGTACTGGCCTGCGCTGATCCGGAAGGAGGCCGTGGAGCCCCACCTCGACGTGACGATCCTGGAGGTTTGAGCATGTCCCGGACGACGCAGCCGATCCAGCTCGTGCACCTGGCCCACGCCCGCTCGGGCGACAAGGGCGACACGGCGAACGTGGGTGTCATTGCCTTCGAGGCCGGGGACTACCCGCTCCTGGTGGACCTCCTGACCCCCGAACGGGTGAAGGCCCACTTCGGCGACCTGGTGAAGGGACGTGTCGAGCGGTTCGAGCTCCCGAACCTCCAGGCGCTGAACTTCCTCCTCCACGGTGCACTGGGGGGCGGGGGCACCGTGTCGCTGATGACCGACGCGCAGGGGAAGGTCTTCTCGACGGCGCTCCTCCGCATGGAGGTCGAGGTCCCGACCGCGGTCGCCGAGCGGGCGCTGGCGGCGAAGCGGGGCCGGGTGCCCGATGACTACGATCCGGAGCGCCCCGTTCCCCTGCCGGCTTCCGAGTCGGAGGCACGATGAGCCGCGCGGCTGCGGACCCCCCCGAGGGGACCGGTGGGGGCACGGACCCGGCGGGGGAGGGCCCCGTCGAGAGAGGACCGATCCGGCTGAGCGTCGGCGAGGACGGCGTGGCCCACCTCGTCCTCGATCGCCCCGAGAAGCGGAACGCCCTGAACGCCGAACTCGTCGAATCCCTGATCCGGGCCCTCCGGGAGACCGCTGCGGACCCCGAAGTCAGGGTGGTGCTCCTCTCGGGCGAGGGGAGGGACTTCTGCGCCGGGGCGGACCTCGCCGAGCTCGAGCGGGTGGCCGACATGGGTCCCGAAGCGTCGCTCGCAGATGCGAACCGCATGGGCGAACTCTTCCGGTCCATGCGG
>JBJHBX010000356.1:0-3684 GCA_050485725.1 Gemmatimonadales bacterium
CTCCCGGACCACGCCGCCTTCACCGAGCTTCTTGCCCAGGTGGTTCGGGTCCCCTGGGTCGACTACGCCGGGGTGGTCGAGCGTCGCGCCACCCTCGATCGGTACCTCGCCACCCTCGCCGCCACCGACCGCGCCACCCTGGACCGCGCTCCCGAGTCCGAGCAGCTCGCCTTCTGGATCAACGCCTACAACGCCTGCATGCTCCGGCTCGTGGCCGAGCACTACCCCATCGGCCGCCAGCGCGTCGGGCTCTTCCAGCGGGCGCGGATCGCCGTGGCGGGCTACCCCGAGAACTCGGTCTGGCAGATCCGCGACGTCTTTTCGCGGAAGCACTGCCGCGTGGCGGGGGCAGATCGCTCACAGGACGAGATCGAGCACGAGATCATCCGACCCACCTTCGACGAGCCCCGCATCCACTTCGCGGTGAACTGCGCGGCGCTGAGCTGCCCGGTTCTCTGGCCCGAGGCCTACACCGCCGACCGACTCGAGATGCAGCTCGAGCGGGCGGTGGGCGCCCTCGTCTCGAGCCCCGCCCACTTCCGGCTCGAGCCCGCCGAGGGCTCCACCCCTGCCACCCTGCGCCTCAACCGGGTGCTGGACTGGTACAGCGAGGACTTCGGCGGGATCGAGGGGCTCCGTGCCTTCTTCCTCCCCTACCTGGAAGGACGCACGCTGGAGACGGTCCGTGACCCCGCGACCCGCATCGCCTTCTTCGAGTACGACTGGACGCTGAACGACGTACCCCGTTGAGCCCCTCCGCGCTCGTCTTCCTCCGGCTGCCGGAGCCCGGCAGGGTGAAGACCCGCCTGGCCGAGGGGCTGGGGCCCGAGGCCGCGGCACGCATCTACGAGGCCATGGCCCGGGGTGTCGTGGAGCGCCTGCGCGAGGGCCCCTGGCGGCTCGAGATCCATTTCGCCCCGGGCACCGCCGGGACGGGTGAGCGGGTACGCGCATGGCTCGACGGGAGCGGGGACCGTCCCGGGGGTCCTCCACCCCTTCACCTCGTGCCGCAGTCCGGTGAGGATCTGGGGATGCGAATGGAGCGGGCGCTCACCCGGGCGCTTGCCCGTGGGGCCCCGGCCGCCGTGCTGGCCTCGGACGTGCCCGGGCTGGGCCCCCGCCACCTTTCCGAGGCCTTCCGGATCCTCGGGGATCACACCGCCGACCTCGTGGTCGGCCCCTCTCCCGACGGGGGCTACTACCTTCTCGGCCTCCGCGACGAACCCGCGCCCGGTGGACTCTTCCGCGGGCTCCCGTGGAGTACGCACGAGGTCCTCCCGACGACCCTCCGCGTGGCGCGCGCGCTCGGGCTTCGGGTGCACATGCTGGAGCCCCTGGCGGACGTGGACCGTCCCGAGGACCTCGAGGGTGTCGACCTCCCCTCGGCCCGACCCTGACCCTCCCGCGTTTCCCCCGGAAGGTCGGGGGGATTGCCCCCCGTACCCGCTTTCCCCTATCGTCGAGCGTCTCCCCGTGCCGACCTTCCCGGATCCCGGCGCCGGACGCCGGAACCGGGACCTCATCCAGGTGAAGGGGTGGTTCCATGAACGAGCACGACGCACCGGCCCCGGCCTGGCGTGACCGTCTTCGCCTGGTCGACGTGGAATTGCACGTGGATGCAGGGGGAAGCACCCGTGTCTCGGTTCAGCTCGCCCTTCCGGGATCCCCGGACGACGCCCCGGACGGGATGGGAAGCGGCTGGGGCCTGGGGCACCGCGAGGGGCGCATGCGCGCCGCGGCCGACGCCGCCCTCGAGGCCCTCGCTGCCATCGGAGGCGGGCGCCTCGACTTCGAGCTCCGCGGGATGCGCGCCTTCCGCGCCTTCGACACCCACCTGGTGGCGGTGTCGATCCACGCCCGCGCTCCCGGGGAGGAGTACCGCCTCATCGGAACGGTGGCGGCGCCCGGCGGCGACCTGGTCCGGGGCACCGTCATGGCCGTGCTCGACGCCGTGAACCGGATTCTCGACCGCCACGTCATCCTTCCCGCATCGCATTCATGACGGAAATCCTGGCGAGCATGTGGGGCCCGGTCATCATCTTCGGGCTCCGGATCATCGACGTGTCCCTTGCCACCCTCCGCATGCTGCTGACGATGCGGAACGCGCGAAGGCTGGTGCCGGTGATCGGTCTCTTCGAATCGCTGATCTGGGTCGTCGCCGTGGGCACCGCGATCCAGAACCTCCACTCGGTATGGCACATCCTGGGCTACTCGGGGGGGTTCGCCACCGGCACGGTGGTGGGGCTCTGGCTCGAGGGGAAGCTCGCGGTGGGGCTCGCGACGATGCGCATCATCTCGAAGGGATCCGGCGAGGTGGTTGCGCAGGCGCTCCGGGATCGCGGCTACGGCGCCACCGAGTTCGAGGGGAAGGGACGTGAAGGGCGGGTCGAACTCATCTACACCCTCGTGCGGAGGCGCCAGATCCCCACGGTGATGGCCGAAGTCGAGCGACTCGATCCGGGCGCCTTCATCACCGTGGAGGAGCCACGGACGATGCGCCGGGGCTGGATGTTCTCGACGCGCAGGAAGTAGGGCCGAGGCGGGCTTCCCCCGCGGCCGGCCGGGGAACCGGGCCGCGGAGTGGCGAGGTCAGCCGCCCGGATCCGCCCCGCCGACCACCTTCGCGAAGGCCTGAACGGCAAGTTCCACCCCGTCGTCGTCCACGCCCATGTGAAGCACGGCGCGCACCCGGGTCGGACCGAACGGCACCATGCCCACCCCTCGCTCTGCGAGCCCCTCCAGGAGCGACGCCGGCGCAAGGCCGGTTCCCTCCACGTCGATCATCACCACGTTCGTTTCGGGCGCGACCACCCGCACCCCGGGAAGGAAGGCGATGGCCTGCGCGAGGCGACGGGCCCGTGCGTGGTCCTCGACCAGGCGGTCCCGGTGATGCTCGAGGGCGTGGAGGCCCGCGGCGGCCAGGATCCCGGCCTGGCGCATCTGCCCCCCAAGCCGCCTGCGAATCCGCCATGCCCGCTCCAGCAGGTCGGCGGGTCCGGCCAGCAGGGAGCCCACCGGCGCGCCGAGTCCCTTCGAAAGCGAGACCATGACCGAGGTCACGCGGGCGGTGAAGGCGGAAGGCACCTCGCCCAGCGCTGCGGCGGCGTTCCACAGGCGGGCCCCGTCCAGGTGCACCGGGATCCCGGCCTGCTCGGCAACGCCCGCCACCGCATCGACCTGCTCGGGCGCCATGACCCGGCCGCCCGAATCCAGGTGGGTGTTCTCGAGCGCCACCACCGACACCCGGGGCTGGAAGGCAGAGGGAGGCCGGATCGCCCCCCGGAGCTCCTCGGGCGAGAGGAGGCCGTCCACCGATGGAATCCCCCGGAGCGTCATCCCGCCATGGGCCGACACCGAGGCCTCCTCGTAGTGAACAAGGTGCGCCCGGGCCTCGACCAGCACCTCGGTTCCGGGCGCCCCCTGCGCCAGGATCCCGGCCTGGTTCGCCATGATCCCCGACGGGAAGAGGAGGGCGCGCTCCTTCCCCAGGAGCTCCGCGGCACGGGCCTCGAGGGCCCGCACGGTGGGATCCTCTCCAAAGCAGTCGTCCCCGACCTCGGCCCGGAGCATCGCCTCGCGCATGGCGGGGGTGGGCCGGGTCACCGTGTCGGAGCGCAGGTCCACCCGGGGAGGCCGCGGGGCGGCGGTCTTCACCTCGGCGGCGGCCCGGAAGGCGTGCCCTGG
>JBJHBX010000357.1:0-3684 GCA_050485725.1 Gemmatimonadales bacterium
CTCGTCGCGGCTGCGGACGCTCGATGCGACGCGGGCGACGGCGTCCTCGAGGGCGGTGAGGGCCGCATCGCCATGGTCATTCAGCGCCTGGATCTCGTAGTAGAGGGCCGGGCTCTCCGATGCGACGCGGGCCGCCACGTCGAGCTGGGCGTCGAAGGTGGTGCTCGAAAGTCGCTGGAGCGCCGGGGCGGCCTCGCCGCTCTCCGCGAGGGCGGTGAAGAAGGCGATGTTCACCGCGTGCGAGAGACCGAGAACATAGGCCACGAGGGCGTCGTGCCGGTCCAGCGGCATGTCGATGCGCTCGGCGGTCGTGGGCTCGAAGAGGGCGCGGGCCTCGGCGGTGGCGCCGGGGTGCCCGGCGTCGCAGAAGAGGACGTGGCGGCCCGAGAGGAGACGGGTATCGGGGCCGAACATCGGGTGGATCGAGGTAACCCGGCACCCGGCCGCCGAGAGGGCGGCGAGCCCGGCGCGGAGCGGTGACTTGAGCGAACCGATGTCGAAGACGAGCCCCCGGGGCCGGAGCTCCGCCAGCCGGAGCAGGATGCGCCCCGAGGCGGCGAGCGACGCGGCGACGACGACCAGGTCGTGGTCGGGGGCACGGGCGGATACCACGGGATCGCCGACCTGCCCCAGCGCGGCGGGATCCAGGTGGGGGAACCCGGGCACGGGCCCCGCGGGATCCGAGACCTCGACGGCGTACCCCTGGTTGTCGAGGAAGTCGACGAACCAGCGGCCCATGCGGCCGGCGCCCCCGATGACGAGGGCTCGCCGCCCGCTTCCCCCTCCGGACGCCGTCACCCGGGCATGCTCCTGCTGCTCGAGGGAGGCACGGATCAGGGTCCGCAGTACTCCTTCGGCGAGCTCGGGGGCCACGCCGAGGGCCTCAGCCTGCGCCCGTGCGCCGTCAAGCACCACCTTCTCGCGGCGAAAATCCCTGAGGGGCCGGCCGGCGGCGAGCTTCCGTGCCCCGATGGCGGCCACCAGCGCCTGGCGCTCGGCGATCGCCCCGATGATTCCGCGGTCCACCTCCGAGAGGCGTGCCCGGAGCCCCTCGATCGTCTCGTTCTCCATCTTCCTCCTCCTGGGTCCAGCGGAAGGTCACGACGGAGCGTGGACCGGACAATCCCCCGGGCCTTGAAGCGCCCGCGGCGGCCCCGGCGACGGCTGGCGTCCCCGGGGAAGTCCGGGCTAGCTTGGCCCCGATGACCGTGACGCGATCTCTCCGCCGGGAGCTCCTCCTCTCCCTCTTCATCCTCTTCGGAGGGGCGCTGGCGCTTGCGATCGCAGCACTCTACCTGGCCTTCCCGTACATCGAGGGTCCGGGCATGGCCATCTTCTTCGCCGGCTTCCTGATCACGGCGGACCTGGCCATTCTCTTCCTCTTCGCGCGGGCCATGATCCAGCGTCGCCTGCTCGAGCCCCTCGAGGGGATGGCCGAGGATGCGCGGCGGATCGCCGCGGAGGAATACGATCGTCGGATGAAACCGGGGGGGTCGGAGGAGCTGGACTCGCTGGCGGAGAGCCTGAACGCGATGGCGGATCGCCTGATCGCGAACCAGGAGGCGCTGGCGCGGAACATCGAGTCGCTGGACGCCACGAACCGGGAGCTGGTCACGGCCCGCGACGAGGTCGTCCGCTCGGCGCGCCTGGCCTCGGTGGGGACGCTCGCGGCGGGGCTCGCGCACGAGGTGGGAAACCCCCTGGGCGCCGTCATCGGCTACCTGGACCTGGCCCGGCGGCGACCGGGCGTGCCGGAAGACCAGGCGGACCTGCTCGACGCCGCTTCCGGGGAGGCCCGCCGAATCGACCGCATCATCCGGAGCCTGCTGAGCTACGCGCGGCCGCGGCCGGAGGTGCACGGGAGCGTGGCGCCCGGCGAGGTGGTGGACCGGGTACGACGCCTTCTCGACGCGCAGGGGCGCTTCGAAGGGGTCGCCTGCCGGTGGGAGGTGCCCGATACCCTTCCCGAGGTCCAGGTCGACGCGAACCACCTGGAGCAGGTCCTCGTGAACCTGCTCCTGAACGCCCTCGATGCAATGGAAGGGGCGGGGGAACGACGGATCCGGGTGGCCGGCCTCGAGGAGGCATGGGAGCCGCCCGTGGTGCCCTTCCGGCGCGAGGGCGACCCGCCGGGCACGAACTACGCCCATCGGCGGCGGCTGGCCATGTCGTCCGAGGGATCGCGGACGCGCCTCCTCGAGGCGCAGCAGGTCGTGGTCCTCCTCGTCGAGGACTCGGGACCGGGAATCCCGGACGAGATCGCGTCGCGGGTCTTCGACCCGTTCTTCACGACGAAGGAACCCGGCAAGGGCACGGGGCTCGGCCTCGCGATCTGCTCCCGGCTCGTGGAGGAGATGGGGGGGAAGATCGTGCTTGACCGGGGCTATCGCGCGGGCGCCCGGTTCCGGATCATTCTTCCGACTGGGGCCCCGGAGGAGGAGGGGTCGGGAGGAGATGCGGAGGTTGGCGTGGACGCGGTGGAAGCGGGAGGCTCGGCCGTGTCGATGCACGGCCCGGGGGAAACGGGAACGGGAGGAACCCAGACGTGAAGATCCTCGTGATCGATGACGAGCAGGCGCTTCGGCACTCGCTGACGCTGATCCTGAGAGATGCGGGCTACCAGGTCGCCGATGCAGCCACCGGCGAGGAGGGTCTCCGCCAGCTCGGGCAGGTGAAGCCCGACATGGTGCTCTGCGACATCCGGATGCCCGGCATGGGCGGACTCGAGTTCCTGAAGCGGGCCCGCGCCGCGGGTAGCGACGCGCTGATCCTGATGATGACCGCCTACGGGGGGATCGAGACCGCTGTCGAGGCGATGAAGGCGGGCGCCTACGACTACCTGCCGAAGCCCTTCGGGGCCGACGAGGTCCTGCTCACGATCCGGAAGGCGGCGGAGCGTGAGAACCTGCGACGCGAGGTGGGGAGGCTCCGGGCCGAGGTCCGCTCCGACCGGAAGTTCGGAGAGATCGTGGCGCGCTCGCCCGCCATGATCCGCGCACTGGAGCTCGCCACGCGGGTTGCCCCCCACCCGTCGCCGGTCCTCGTGACGGGGGCAAGCGGTACCGGGAAGGAGCTGGTGGCCCGCCTCATCCACCGGGAAAGCCCGCGCTCCGGCGGCGCCTTCGTGGCGGTGAACTGCGGGGCCATTCCCGAGAACCTCCTCGAGTCCGAGTTCTTCGGGTACGTGAAGGGCGCCTTCTCGGGCGCCGACCGGGACCGGGAGGGGCTCTTCGAGGCCGCCGACGGGGGGACGCTCTTCCTGGACGAGGTCGGGGAGCTTCCGTCGGCACTCCAGGTGAAGCTCCTCCGGGCACTCCAGGAGGGCGAGATCCGCCGACTCGGAGGGACCTCGACGAAGAAGGTGGACGTTCGGATCGTCTCGGCGACGAACCGGAACCTCGATGACGACACCCGCGAAGGTCACTTCCGCGAGGACCTCTACTACCGGCTCGCCGTCGTCCCCATCCACCTTCCGCCGCTTCGGCACCGCGCGGAGGAGATCCCCCTCCTGCTGCATCACTTCATCGAGCGCGGGAAGGAACGACTCGGGATCGAGGTGGAGGGCCCCGAACCGGCGGCACTCGAGGCGCTCCTTGCCTACGCCTGGCCCGGGAACATCCGGGAGCTCGAGAACGTGGTGGAGCGGGCGATGATCCTTGCCGACGGGCCCCGCCTCGCCCTCGA
>JBJHBX010000358.1:0-3678 GCA_050485725.1 Gemmatimonadales bacterium
GGAGCCCGGCGCCACGCCCCTTCCCCGGACCCAGGCCGAGGCGCTCGAACGAGAAGCCATTGCCGCGCATCTGCTGCGGGTCGAGACCGCGCTGAGGGGCGTGCCGACCGATCACCTCGACGAGGAGCGCCGGGCCGCACGGATGGCCCTCCTCGACGAGCTCGGGGCCTACCGCGAGGCGGGCACGTTCCCCCGGAACCAGCTGGTCCCCGGCCGCGTTCCCGTCTTCGTCGACGACGACGGGGTCCACTGCGCCGTCGGCCACCTGCTTCACCGCACCGGCCAGGACGAGATCGTCCAGTCGATTCGCGCATCGAGGAACCTGGCCCTCCTTCCCGACCTGCTCGACGAGCCCGGGCTCGAGGCGTGGCTCGACGCCCACGGCCTCGAGGCTGCGGAGGCGGCATGGATCCAGCCGGCATACTGCCACATGCAGCAGGCCGGCACCGGCGACCTCTGGATCGGATGCCCCCCGCCGGTGAACGAGTCCGAGGCCGAGCTCACCGGCCGGTACCTCGTGGCCAGCGTCGGAACCTCGGGCATCGGAGGCGCCATGTTCGCCATGAACGTGCTCGACCTGCGGCGCCAGCAGCCTTCGACGGGCCGTGCGGTGGTCGGAATGCTCGCCGGTGCCGCCGGAATCGGGCTCGGCGTGGCCGGCATCCGCGAGGGCGGGGATGCGGGCCCGGTTGGATGGGCGAACCTCGTGGTCGGTGCCTTCGGTGCCACTTCCGCCGCCTGGACTCTCCGGCGGGCCTCCGTTCCCACGGGGCTCGCGGCCGGAGAGTCCGAGCGCCCCATCACGCTTCGCCCGTGGGTGCCCGAGGGCACCGGCGAGGCCGGGGCCGGAGGATTCGGACTACAGGTCCGCATCGGCCGGTAGCGCAGCGGGGCTTGCGGCCCTGGACGTATTAGCATAGTAGTTGTTGGCGCGGTCCCGGAGGTGGGTCCGCACCGCATACTCGCCGCAGCCAGCCCCCGCTCAGGAGCCCAAGGGAAGGAATGGCCCTCTTTCGGCATGCCGTTCTCGGATGCGCCTGCATGCTGGTTGTCGGCGGATGCGAGCCGGCCGATCCCGCGTCCGAGCCGACAGGTGCCCCGATTGCCGGGGGTGAGTGGCAGATCGATTCCGTTGCCTCCGTCGTTGTGGGGACGGAGGCCTCGGGCGTGCTCTTCGACGCGGTTTCCGGGGCTGTGCGGTTCGCGGACGGTCGGGTTGCGGTGGCCGACGGGCGCACCTCCTCGCGAATTTCCCTGTTCACTCCGGAGGGTAACTTCGAAAGGGAGATCGGGAGGACGGGGCAGGGGCCGGGAGAGTTCACCTGGATATTCCACATGAGCCTGGGCCCGCAGGATTCGCTCCATGTCTTCGACCGTGGCCAGCAGCGCCTCACCGTGTTCTCGCCGGACCGTGAGCTGGCCCGGGTTGTCCCCTTCCGGCCGCCGCCCGACGGTTCCAGCAGGGGAGGGCTGATGCGGGTGTTCCGCCTGGAGAACGACGCGTGGGTCGGCCACGGTGCGGAATCGATGCTTCCGGCGAACCCGGGGACCTTCGCGCAGGACACCGTCGTCGTCGGCCTGATGGACGGGAACCTGGACGCGTACACGGCGGTCACGATGCTGCCTGGGCATCTCACCACGTCGACAGTGGACGCGGGTCAACTGCGGCCAATGGTCCCGGCCTTCACCCCACAGTCAATCTCCGCGGCCTGGGGGCGGTGTGTCTTCGTGAGCTACACGGAGGACCCCACGATCTCCGTCTATGCCTCCGATGGGTCGCTGGTCACTGCGTTCGACGGACCAGGCACGCGGCGTCCGGTTACGCGGAGGCACCTTGATGAACGGATCGAGGCCTACCTGGAGGCTTTTCCAAGGGCTGATCGCAGCTGGTACGAGCGATTGTTCGACGACACCGCTCACACGACGCATCTTCCGTTCTACGCAGCCCTGCTCCTTGATGAGTGGGGACACCTGTGGTTGCAGGAGTACGCACCCCCCTTCGGCTTCGGAGGTCGCTGGCATGTGCTGTCCCAGGCGGGAGAATGGCTGGCCGACGTGGTCATGCCCCACGACCTGAGGGTGTTCTCGATCTCGGAATCGGGCGTGCTCGGCCAGCAAACCGTTGACCACGGGGTGCAGTTGTTGGAGCTCTTTCCACTTTCCCGCAGGCCCTCCGAGCCCGCGCCCGTGCTGGAGGCGTGCGCCCCTCCCCCCGCAACTGGCGGTCGGTAGATCGTGGCACGAAGGGTTGTCATCTGCACGCATGTTCTGACCAGGCGTTGCACCCGACAGCGCGCGTTCGCGCGCCGCATGTGAACGCCCAAACGAACCGGCCATGGCCAACCAAATCGATCCCCTCCCGCGCCGCTTCGGCATCGTCCTTCTGACGGCGTTGTCCGTCTCCGCCTGCGCGGAACCCGGCGCGCTCGGCTCCGACAGCCCGATGGTCGTCGACTCGGCGGGTGTCCGCATCGTGACCTCGCCACCCGGGAACGTCGATCAGCCGCTCGACCTGTCCCTCGAGATGCCTGCCCACCTGCGGCTCGGCGTGGTCGAAGGCGACGAGGCGCTCCAGTTCTTCACCCCGAACGGGGCGGTCCGTCTCTCGGACGGGCGCCTCGTGGTGTCCGAGTCGGGCACGCGGCTCCGCCTCTTCGACCGGGACGGGAGCTTCGTTCGCTGGATCGGGGCGGTGGGGGAGGGGCCCCGCGAGTTTGCGGTCGTCACCTCGGTCGACATCCTCGACGGGGACACGATCGCGATCTACGACGGGCGGAGGCGCCGCATCGTCCTCTTCGAACCCGATGGGGGGTTCGTCCGGGAATCCGGGGTCGCGCTTCCCGAGGGATTCGCGCAGGTGCGGACCAGCCGGTTCCTCCCCGACGGACGACTCTTCATCGTGGCGAGGGACCTCGGCGCGGACCGGCCCGACGCGGAGGAACGCGTCGAGCGGATCGCGGCGATCCTCCTCGACCGGAACGGCGCGAACCCGGAGCTCCTGGCCGAGGCCGACGGCATGACGTCCCGCATCGAAACGGTGGGCGAGGCCGACGGCGGCCAGGTGATGCGCCTCCTGGCCAACGTCACGCCCACCTTCCAGCCCCTCGTCCGGTTCACCGGCATCCGCGACGGCGTGATCCGCTGGGACGGTGCCCGCTTCGAGGTCCGGCGCCTGGACGACGCCGGGACGCTGCGCGCGCACCTCCGCGTGGATCGCCCCGCCCGCCCGGTGACGCCCGAGATCATCCGGAGCTGGAGGGACGAGGGGCCGGGCGCCAACGTCGCTCCGCCGCTCCAGGAGCTTCGTGACCGCATGCTCGGCTCGATGCAGTTCGCCGACTCCCTCCCCCATTTCCAGGAGGTCCGGCCGGCGCCCGACGGCTCGCTCTGGCTGGGCGAGTTCGTGGGCCACCTGGGGGGAACGCCGGTCCGGTGGTGGCGGATCTCGCCTGACGGTGAACTCGGCGGATTCCTCGACCTTCCCGAGGGGTTCCGGGTCCTCGCCTTCGAAGATGGGGAGGTCCTCGGCGTGGAACGCGACGAGCTGGAGGTCCCGTTCGTCGTGGGGTATCGACTCCGATAGCGACTGTGCGGGCGACCTCGACCGTCGCCTCTTCGACCCCGCATTCCGACTTCCTGCATGCTGGATCATGCCGTGCACGCTTGTTGCACCATGAG
>JBJHBX010000359.1:0-3673 GCA_050485725.1 Gemmatimonadales bacterium
GTCTCCTCTACGACATCTACCACATGCAGATCATGGAAGGTGACGTGATCCGCACCATCCGCGACAACCACGCCTGGATCGGTCATTACCACACGGGCGGGGTTCCCGGCCGGAACGAGATCGACGGGTCCCAGGAGCTGAACTACCCGGCCATTGCCCGGGCCATCGCCGAGACCGGTTTCGAAGGTTTCGTGGGGCAGGAGTTCATCCCCACCCGGGATCCCCTGGCCTCGCTGGCCGAGGCCATGGAGCTGTGCACGGTGACCCAGCCGTCGGGGGAGACGCCGTGAGCGCCGAGGAACGCAGCTACGACGCCATCGTTGTGGGTTCCGGGATCGCCGGCGGGTGGGCGGCCAAGGAGCTGACGGAACGCGGGCTCCGGGTCCTGCTGCTCGAGCGCGGCAAGAACGTGGAGCACGTGAAGGATTACGTGAACGCCTTCAAGGGCCCGTGGGAGTACCCGTACCGGGGGCGCCGCACCCGGGCCATGGAGGAGGCCTACCCGGTCCTTCGCCGCGACTACCCGCTGAACGAGAAGAACCTGGACTGGTGGGCCTCCGACCAGGACTCGCCCTATACCGAGATCCGGCGCTTCGACTGGTTCCGGGGCTACCAGGTGGGGGGGCGTTCGCTGATGTGGGGGCGGCAGAGCTACCGCCTGGGTGAACTGGACTTCGAGGCCAACGCCAGGGACGGGGTGGGCGCGGACTGGCCCATCCGCTACGCCGACATCGCCCCCTGGTACGACCACGTGGAGCGGTTCGCCGGGATCTCGGGATCCCGGGAGGGGCTTTCCCAGCTCCCCGACGGGGTCTTCCAGCCCGCCATGCCGCTCAACTGCGCCGAGGAGCGGGTGGCGGAGCGGCTCGGGCGGCACTTCGAGGGGGCGCGGAAGATCATTCCGGGGCGGGCCGCCAACCTCACAGCGCCCCTTCCCGGGCGGGGCGCCTGCCAGTATCGGAACGCCTGCTGGCTGGGGTGCCCCTTCGGCGCCTATTTCAGCACCCAGTCCTCCACCCTCCCGGCGGCCGTGGCCACCGGGCGCCTGACGCTTCGCCCCTTCGCCATCGTGACCGAGCTCGTCTACGACAGGGATCGGCGCCGTGCAACCGGGGTGCGGGTCATGGACGCCGTCACGGACGAGGTCACCGAGTACGACGCGCGCGTCATCTTCCTTTGCGCCTCCACGCTGAACTCCACCTGGATCCTGATGCGCTCGGCCACCGATGTCTGGCCCGAGGGTCTGGGGAGCAGCTCAGGGGAGCTCGGACACAACCTGATGGACCACCACTTCCGGGTGGGGGCCAACGGCCGGCTGGACGGCCTCGAGGACCGCTACGTGGAGGGACGTCGCCCCAACGGCTTCTACATTCCTCGCTACCGCAACCTGGGTGGAGATCGGCGGGAGTACCTGCGGGGCTTCGGCTACCAGGGAAGCGCGAGTCGGCAGGGGTGGTCCCGGGCGGTGGCGGAGCTCGGGGTGGGGGGCGACTTCAAGGATGCCATGGCGATGCCCGGGGCATGGACGGTGGGCGCGACCGCCTTCGGCGAAATGCTCCCGGACCACGCGAACCGGGTCACCTTGGACCCGGAGCGCATCGATCGCTGGGGACTTCCGGTGCTTGCCATCGACTGCGGAATGGGCGAGAACGAACGCCTCATGCGGATCGACATGATGAAAGACATGGCCGAGTCGCTCGAGGCGGCGGGGGCGCGCGACGTGCGCACCTTCGACACCGGCTATTTTCCCGGCATGGGGATCCACGAAATGGGGACCGCCCGCATGGGGCGGGACCCCCGGAGTTCGGTGCTGAACGGCCACAACCAGGTGTGGGACTGCCCGAACGTCTTCGTCACCGATGGGGCGTGCATGACCTCGAGCGCCTGCCAGAACCCTTCGCTGACCTACATGGCACTGACGGCCCGGGCTGCCGCCTTCGCCGTCGACGAAATGAGCCGCCGCAACCTGTGACGAAGGAAGGGCCGGACATGTCGACACGAGAGAAGTCGGAAGGGCCGGAGGGGGTCCTCCTCCTGACCCGCCGAGAGGCCGTGGCCCGAGTGACCGCCCTTCTCGGGGGCGTGACGCTGGCGGGAAGCGGAGCCTTCCTGGCCGGCTGCGCGCCGGACCGCCGCGAGGAGGACCGGGGGGCAGGGCAGGGGGTGCCCGAGTTCTCTGCGCGGCGGGTGGCCTTCCTGGACGAGGTGGCCGAGACGATCCTTCCGGAGACCGACACCCCGGGGGCGAAGGCCGCAGCGGTGGGGGCCTTCATGGCGCTCTGGGTGCGCGATGTCTACACCCTCGAGAACCAGGCCGTTTTCCTGGAGGGGATGGAGGTGCTGGAGGAGGCGTGCCGTGGGGCGCATGGCGTCGGCTTCGCGGATGCAACCGCGTCCCAGCGCCTGGCGCTCCTCGAAGACTTCGACCGGGAGCAGCACGCATGGACGGCCGCGCGGGAGGCGGTCCGACGCGGCGAGGTGAGCCCGCTCCCCGAGGTCACGGCCGAATCGCCTCCCCACTGGTTCCGCCTGATGAAGGAGACCGCGCTCCTCGGGTACTTCACCTCGGAGATCGGCTACCACCAGGCGCAGCGCTACGAGGAGACCCCCGGGCGCCATGACCCCTGCGCCACCTACACGCCCGGGGACCCGGCCTGGGCGCCCCATG
The DNA here is from genome assembly GCA_050485725.1 of Gemmatimonadales bacterium. Classification (GTDB taxonomy): domain Bacteria; phylum Gemmatimonadota; class Gemmatimonadetes; order Longimicrobiales; family Gaopeijiaceae; genus SKNW01. Next base: position 2,669 of record JBJHBX010000359.1, read on the forward strand.
CCTGAGGAGGGCGATGGCCACGGCTCGGCGACCGCCGGGCGTCGTCCGCCGCGATCACCCCAGCAGGAGGATCCGACATGAAGATCCATGCCTACCTCAACTTCGGCGGGCAGGCCGAGGAAGCCATGCGGTTCTACGAGTCGGTTCTCGGAGGCAGCCTGACCGAGATCCACCGGTTCGGCTCGATGCCCGAAGGAGATGGCTTCGAGCTCTCCCCCGAGCAGAAGAACCTCGTGATGCACGTGGGCCTCGAGCTTCCCGAGGGCCAGATGATCATGGCGAGCGACAGGCTCGACGGCATGGGGCCCGAGCCGGTCGACGGCAACAACTTCTCCCTGTCGGTCCACCCCACGAGCCGGGAAGAGGCCGACCGCATCTTCCACGCGCTTGCCGAGGGCGGCCGGATCGACATGCCGCTCGCCGACCAGTTCTGGGGCGACTACTTCGGGGGCCTCACGGACCGGTTCGGGATCGCCTGGATGGTGAATTTCTCCGAGGTGTAGCCACGCCTCGAGGCAGCGGCGCCGACACGTCGCGACCGCATTCCCCCTGAACCGCTCCGATCCCCATTCGATTGCATCAGATGCAGAACTTCCTGACCCTGGCTGCGGTGGCGGCCACCGTGGGAGCCGGCGTGATGGCGGGGCTGCTCTTCGCGTTCTCGAACTTCGTGATGCAGGCGCTTGCCCGGACCGGTCCCTCCGCCGGGATGGCGGCCATGCAGCGCATGAACGAGACCATTCTCAACCCCCTGTTCCTCCTGGTGTTCGCCGGTACCGCCCTCGTTTCGGTCTTCCTCGTGATCGCGGGGTTCGGAGCCGCTGCGGCTCCCGCGCGGGGCTGGCTTCTGGCAGGTGCGGTGCTTTACCTGGTCGGGGTCATCGGGGTTACCGGGCTGTTCAACGTGCCCCTCAACAACACGCTCGCGGAGTCCTCGCTCGAAACCGCGCACGAGCTGTGGCCGGACTGGGTCGAGCACTGGCTGCGCTGGAACCATGTTCGGAG
>JBJHBX010000360.1:0-3671 GCA_050485725.1 Gemmatimonadales bacterium
CGTCCGTGGTAGCGGGGGGCCTCCGACTGCTTGTAGGACCCGTCGTGCTCCTCGTCGACGATGACCGCGCCGAGCTCCGGAAGGGGTGCGAAGAGCGCGGAACGGGCGCCGACCACGATTCGCTTCTGGCCCGAGCGGAGCGCCCGCCAGGCATCGAAGCGCTCCCCGTCGGAGAGGCCCGAGTGGAGAACGGCGACCCTGTCGCCGAACCACGCTCGAAAGCGCTCGACCGTCTGCGGCGTGAGCGCGATCTCGGGGACGAGCACGATGGCGGTCCGTCCGCGCCGGTCCACGACCTCCCTCAGGAGCTCGATGTAGACCAGCGTCTTGCCCGAACCCGTGACACCGTGCAGGAGGAAGGGACGGCCCCCGGGTGCATCGATCTCGGCGACCAGCGCCTCGATGGCGCGGGCCTGCGCCGGGCTCGGCACCAGGGCACGCGGAGGGGTCGGTGCGGGCTCTCCGCCGAAGGGATCCCGGTAGCGCTCCTCGTCGACGACCTCGACGACACCCTTCTCCTCGAGGCCGGCCACGACACCGCGAGAGAACCCGTCGTCCGCGATCAGGGTGCCCAGCTCCCGGCTCCCCCCATGGGCCTCGAGGAACTCCAGGCACGCCCGCTGGCGCGGCGCCCGTCCGAAGATCGAATCGCGCGCCAGGAGATCCGGGGCCGGTTCCCGAACCCTGACCACCTTCCGGGTCTTCACCGAGGGCTCACGCGGGGGTTCCGCCTCGTGTTCGACGAGCCCTTCCGCGGTCAGGAGCCGGATCGCGGGCCAGGGCGACCCGGGCCCCATCCGGTTGCGAAGCCCCCGGACCGTTCCCTTCCCGCCGGCCTCCTCGAGGGCATCGAGGACCCGGGTGGCCGATACCGGGAGGGCGGAGGGCCTGGCCCGGCCGGTTCTTCCGAGCACGTCTCTGCCCGGGTCCGACAGGACCGAGGGGAGGAGCGATCGGAGCACGATCCCGAGCGGCGTGGCGTAGTACTCCGAAATCCAGCGTGCCAGGTCGAGAAGCTCCGCCGACGCCGAAGGGACCTCCTCGAGCACGTCGAGAACGGTCCGGATCCCCTGCAAGCCCTTCGTCGCTCCCCGGGGGGTCGCCCCGAGCACCCAGCCGATCCGCTCGCGACGCCTGAAGGGGACGAGGACCCGCGTGCCCGGCCGGGGAGGCGCCTCCCCCTCGATGCGGTAGGTGAAGGGGTGGAAGACCGGCATCGGGAGCGCCACTTCCACCAGCACGGCCCCATCCGGGGAGGCCGCCGAGGAGAGCGGGGTCACCGCCCGTCCGGGGTCACGTCGATGCGGACGAGCTCCCGCTGGATCTCCGCCGGGGTGATCTCGGGGCCCGCTTCGCCCCAGTACACGTTGACCTCGCTTCGAACGCCCAGCTCTCCGGGCAGGTAGACCCCGGGCTCGACCGAAAAGCCCGTCCCGGGCAGGATGCGGCGCTCGTCCCGGGTCTCGAGGTCGTCGAGGTTGGGCCCGGATCCGTGGAGGTCCCGATCGATGGAATGGCCCAGGCGATGCACGAACCACGGGCCGAACCCCCGTTCCTCGAGGAAGGCCCGGGCGGCCCGATCCACCTCCCGCCCCCGGAGTTCCCGGCCCGCGGCATGGGCTTCGGAGAGGAGCTCCAGGGCCCGGTCGCGGGCGTCCCTCACGGCCAGCCAGACCTCCGTGGTCCGCGCGTCGGGCTCGCTCCCCAGCCAGGCCATCCAGGTCTGGTCCGCGGCGATCCCCCCCGGCTCGGCTCCCCACAGGTCCACGAGGAGCGCCTGACCCGCGCTGATCGGGGCACCCTCGCCCACCGGATGGTAATGGGGGTCCGCCGCGTTCACCGAGACCGCCGCGATGCACCCGGTCTGGTCGGAGAGACCGCGGGCCCGGAGCTCGCCCTCGATCCATTCCATGGCCCGGGCCTCCCGGAGAGGGCTTCCGGCGCGGATCGCGGCGCCCACCCGCTCGAAGAGCTCGTGCGCCACCGCGCGCACGATCTTCGCGGCCCGCCTGTGGGAGGCGAGCCCATCCTCCCCCCATGCGGCGTGGAAGTGACTCACCAGGTCCCCCGAACTCGCGACCTCGACGCCGGTGCCCCGGACAAGCTCCAGGATCCCCGCCGACACCCGGTCCACCGTGGGCACCGCGTTCCCCGGCGACATCTCCATCGCCACCCTGCGCATCCCCCCCAGGAGCCCCCCGAGGGCGTCCTCGAGCTCGGCCCAGCCGCTGTAGCTCGCCTGGTCCCAGCGCCAGCCGGACCACGCCGACGCCTCGATGGCGTGGCGGAGCAGGACCGGGTCGCCCTCCCTTCGGAAGAGGGCGAAGGCCCGGCGGGTCGTCTTTCCCAGGCCCAGGAGTCCGTGGGCCAGGGGGTTCTGGTCCCGGAAGTCGTAGAGGAGCCACCCGTCGAGACCGGCCTCGGCCAGGCGTTCGGCCACGCGGGCCGGAGCGTCCGGGTGAATGAGGGGGGCAGCGGCGGCGGGCCCGGTCATTGCGGTTCGTCCAGGAGTGGAAGGGTGGGGGGGCCGGCCTCGGGGACCGGTTCGGCTCCGGGCGCCTCGCCGGGGCCGTCCGGATCGGACCCGGGCGCCGCATCGTCGATCGCCGACCGGACGCCCGAGATCATGTCGAGCCCGAGGATCCGTTCGCGGGTCAGCAGCCGGTGCACCTCGAGCTCACGGGCCATGGCTTCGCGTACCCCCCGCCACCCCCAGCGGCGCCAGGCGCGGCGGAGAATCCCGATCTTTTCCGAGAAGGTGAAGAGTTCGGCGAAGTCGGGAAAGGGCTTGTGGACCCGGCCGCGAAAGGAGGTTTCCTCGTCGGTCCACCCCTCGGTATGCAGGCGCTCGACCCCGTTTTCGCGGAGGATGCGCTTCACCTCCATCGTCATGAGCGGCTGCGCGCCCAGGTAGCCGGACAGGATCGCCCTTCGAGCCGGCTCCACGGGGGCCCGCCATACGAGCTGCATCAGCACCACCCGCCCGCCGGGCTTCACGACGCGCACGACCTCGCGGATCGCCGCGGCGGGATCCGCTCGTGCCGTCAGCCCGAGCTCCGCGATGGCCACGTCGAAGACGCCGTCCCGGTAGGGGAGGGCGTCCATCGGGGCCTGCTGCGCCTGCATCGCCGAGGCGAGCCCGGCCTTCCGGGCCCGCGCCTCGACCCGATCGACCAGGCTCAGGTCGTCATCCACCCCGGATCCATGGACGCCGAACTCCCGCACGAAGTACTCGAGGGAGACGCCCGGGCCGCATGCCGCCACGAGGATCTCTTCGCCGGCCTCCATTCCGGTAAGGATCGCGACCCGGCGGTAGAGGTCCTCGCCTCCGGGGGGAAAGAGATCCCGGGGACTCAGGCGCACCAGGTCCAGCATCGAGGGCACGGGGGGAGGGAGCAGGTGCTCCCCTTCCCGGGGATGCGATGTCATGGCAGGGTCCGGGGAGCGGGGCGCTCGACCGCGATCAGTAGACCGGATCCTCGGAGAACTCGAGGTCGCGGATGGCTTCGCGGAGCCGGGCCTCCGCCTCGGGATCCGGATCGGGGTCGGGCGCATCGCCGACCCCGCCGGTGCCCGCTGCGCCCGCTCCGCCGGAACCGGCGACCACCGGCGACCCGGAGGCCACCTCCGGGTCACCGCGCAGGCGGCGCAGCGCGCCGGCCACCACCCCG
>JBJHBX010000361.1:0-3654 GCA_050485725.1 Gemmatimonadales bacterium
ACCGAGGCCGGGGCGGTGGTGGTGGGCGTGCTCGAGCGGGAAGGGGCCATCTACCGCGCCGACGGGATCGACGTCAAGGCCCTGCACCGGCACCGGCAGGAGGGCGGATCGATCCTCGACTTCGAAGCCGACGAGCGGATCGAGGGAGGAAGCGAAGGCGCCCGCGGGCTCGAGTGGCCCTGCGACATCCTCGTGCCGGCGGCCCTCGAGGGGGTCATCCACGCCGGAAACGCCCCCCGCATCCGGGCGAAGATCGTGGCCGAGGGGGCGAATGGCCCCACCACCGCCGACGCCGACGCCATCCTGCGGGAGCGTGGCGTCCTCCAGCTCCCCGACATGTACCTGAACGCCGGTGGCGTCACCGTCTCCTACTTCGAGTGGATCAAGAATCTTTCCAACATCCGCTTCGGCCGGATGGAGCGCCGTTTCGAAGCGATGTCGAATGACCGGATCCTGCGGGCGGTCGAGGAGCTCACCGAGAGGAGCTTCAACGGCGACACCTTCCAGAAAGTGGCCGTCGGCGCCGACGAGGAGGACCTGGTGAACTCCGGTCTCGAGGAGACGATGGTCTCGGGTTACCAGCAGATGCGTGAAATGTCGCGCTTCCACGGGACCGACCTGAGGAATGCGGCGATGGCCGCGGCCATCGGCAAGGTGGCGCTGGCCTACCGGGAGCGCGGAATCTTTCCCTGACCTCCTGGCCGCGTCCCGGCGAAGCGCTCCGGCCGCCGGCGGAACCCCCGGGCGGGCGCCGGGGTTCTCCCGATGTCTGGACCTCCAACGAACCCGGGAGCCGACCGGATCCGCCATGCGCCCGCCCGCAGAGCGGGTAGCGGGGTTCGGTGTGCCTTCCCACGCGTTGTCCCGAAACCAGGAGTTCGAAGCCATGCCCGTGTCCCGCCCTTCGTCGACCCGACGCTGTTCCGCCGGTGCCGCCCTCCTCGCCCTCGCGGTGATGTCGGCCTGCGCGGATCCGGCTCCGATGTCGGCCCAGACCGGCGACGTCCACAACTCGGAGCACCATGACTTCCGCGTGGTCACCGTGGCGGAGGGGTTCGTGAACCCCTGGGGCATCGCGTTTCTTCCCGGTGGCGACATCCTCGTGACCGAGCGCCCGGGACGGCTGCGCATCATTCGGGACGGCGTTCTCGATCCGAACCCCATCGCCGGCGTTCCCGAGGTCCGCGCGCAGGGCCAGGGTGGGCTCCTCGACGTGGTGCTCCACCCCGAGTTCGAGACCAACCGCTTCGTCTACCTGAGCTTCTCGAAGCCGCGGAACGGTGGTGAGGAGGGGACCACGGCCGTCGTCCGCGGCGTGTTCGACGGAACGGCACTGACGAATGTCGAGGAGGTCTTCGAGGCGGTGGCCTGGAGCCGCGCCGGCCAGCACTTCGGGTCGCGGCTCGCCTTCGACCGCGCCGGGTACCTCTACGTAACGGTCGGCGACCGCGGGAACTCGCCGATGACGGACACCCCGGAGACCCACCCGGCCCAGACGACCGACAACCACGTCGGCTCGATCCTCCGCCTCCACGACGATGGGCGCGTGCCGTCGGACAACCCCTTCGTGGGCCAGGACGGCTACCTCCCCGAGATCTTCGCCTACGGCTCGCGCAACGCCCAGGGAATGATCGTCCACCCCGAGACCGACCAGGTCTGGATCAACGAGCACGGGCCGCAAGGTGGCGACGAGGTGAACCTGGTCCTGCCGGGCCTCAACTTCGGCTGGCCCGTGGTCGGGTACGGGGTCCAGTACGGGGGCGCCCAGATCCACGACGAGACCGAGGCCCCGGGCATGACGGGCCCGCACCACGTCTGGACGCCCAGCATCGCCACCTCGGGGAAGATGCTCTACACCGGCGATGCCTTCCCCGCATGGCGCGGGAACATGTTCGTCGGGGGTCTCGCAGGCGAGCAGCTCGCCCGCCTCGTCCTCGATGGTGAGCGCATCACCGCCGAGGAGACACTTCTCCAGGGGGCCGTGGGGCGGATCCGGGACGTCCGCCAGGGCCCGGACGGCTTCATCTACCTGGCCATCGATGATCGCCGGGGGGGCGAGACGCCCATCCTCCGCCTGGAGCCCGCGGGAGACTGACCGCACCCGGGCGGCGAACCGGACCGGTCCGGAGTGTCGCCCCGCAGGTGAACGAAGGAGGCCGCCGGCGAGCCATGATGCTTGCCGGCGGCCTCGCTCGTTCGGGGCACCGCGCCGTCAGCGCCGCGCCCGGTTCTGCTCGACCTCGCGGTTCAGTTCGACGATGTCCGCCGACCAGCGGGTGTCCCCGAGCAGGTGGCGAACGAAGTATTCGGCCCGCTGCCAGAACCAGTAGTCGCTCATGTTCCCGTAGCCGTGGCGCTGCCCCACGTAGACGAAGAAGTCGAAGCGCTTGTTCGCCCGGATCAGCGCCTCCGCCATCCGGAATGTCCCCGCGTGGTGCACGTTGTTGTCCACGTCGCCGGTGGTCAGGAGCAGGTGTCCCTTCAGGTTGTGGGCCAGGTCCGAGTTCCGGTCGATGGAATACTCGAAGGTCACCTTCCCCTCGTCGTCGACCTTCTCGGTGACGCCGTGATGCTTCTCTGACCAGTTCTGGTTGTAGACGTCGTTGTTGTGGTTACCGGCCGAGGCCACCGCCACCTTGAAGAAATCCGGGTACACGAGCATTGCGGCGGTCGACATGAAGCCGCCCCCCGAGTGCCCGTAGATCCCCACTCGCTCGATGTCGACGAAGGGATGCCGGTCGGCAAGCTGCTCGATGGCGGCCTTCTTGTCGGCCAGCCCGTAATCGCGGAGGTTCCCGTACCCGTAGTTGTGGTACCACTTGGAACGGTCGGGATGACCGCCTCGGTTCCCCACGGTGATCACGACCATGCCGAACTGGGCGAGGGCCTGCTCGGTGGCGTTCGTCGAGAACGACTTCGAGACGGACTCGGTCTGGGGTCCCGGGTACACGTAGGCCACGATCGGGTAGACCTTCGCCGGGTCGAAGTCGTACGGCAGGTACATGACGCCGTAGATGTCGGTGACCCCGTCGGCCGCCTTCACGTGGTAGGGCTGCGGGAACTGGTATCCGGTGGCCAGGAGCTGCGAGAAGTCAGATACTTCGAGCTGCACGATCTCGCGCCCGGAAGCATCGTGGAGCGAGGCTGCGGGAATCGTGTTCACCCTGGAGTAGTTGTTCACGAAATAGCGGGTGGTGGGCGACAGGTTCGCGCGGTGATCGAAGTCACCGGGGTTCAGCAGCTCGAGCCCCTGCCCGTTCATGCGCACCCGGTACAGGTGCTGGTAGTAGGGGTCCTCGCCGGCCTCGCGGGCGTTGGCGCGGAGGTACACGAACCCCCGTTCCTCGTCGACATCGGCCACCCCACCCACGTGCCAGGGTCCCTCGGTCAGTCGCGCCAGGACCCGACCGTCCGGAGCGATCCGGTAGAGGTGCGCCCATCCGTCGCGCTCGGACCACCAGATCAGCTCGCCGTTCGAAAGCCTGCGGGGCGTCTGGTGCTCCACGTAGGTGTTCAGGCGCTCCTCGATCACGACCTCGACCGCCCCGGTGGCGGGGTTCGCCCGAAGGACATCCACCCGGTGCTGGTTCCGGCTGCGACGCCAGAAGTAGAGCTCGTCGGCGCTGTCGGAAAGCCAGACGTTCCCCGGCGGGT
>JBJHBX010000362.1:0-3653 GCA_050485725.1 Gemmatimonadales bacterium
GGGGCCCGACGTTGTCGCCGTGTGGGGCGCCGCTCGCCACCGCCTCGCCTTCGAGGGCCCAGCGGTAGAGCACCCCGGCCGGGAGGGGCTCGGCACGAAGCCGGTTCGCCGCCACGAGGGCCGCCACCGCCGAGGCCGCGGACCCACCCATGCCCGAGCCAAGGGGGATCCCTTTCCGGACATGGACGTGCACCCCCGGCACGCCCTCGAGGGCGCCGTCGCGGAGCATGCCCAGGAGCGCCGCCCCGGCGGTGTTCCGCTCGGGTTCGAGGGGGATGCCCTCCAGGCGCCCGCCGGCCGCGTCCACCACCCCGGCGATCACGACCCCGGGCGCCTCGGAGCGCTCCACCCGGACCTGGTCGCCGGCCACCCCGATCGAATGTCCCAGCAGGTCGAATCCCACCGACACGTTCCCGACCGAGGCGGGCGCCCACGCCTCCGCCCAGGTCGACCTCATGCTTCGGAGACGACGTGGACGAGGTCCGCGAAGATCCCGGCCGCGGTGACCTCGGGTCCTGCGCCCGGTCCCTGCACCGAAAGGGGAAGGGGAGCGTACCGACGCGTCGTGAAGGCCACGGCGTTCCCGGTCGGGCCCAGGTTCGCGAGGGGGTGCGAGGTCGCGAGGGCGACGGGCCCCACCACCGCGCCCCCCTCCGGGGTGAAGTGGGCCAGGTAGCGGATCCGCACCGGCGCGTCGCCTGCCGCGAGCGCCTGGAACCGCCCCTCGAGCTGCGCTTCCACCTCGCCCAGGCGGAGCATGAAGGCGTCCCGGTCCAGTATCTCCATGCCCGCGGGCACCAGTCCCTCCACCTGGACATCGCCGAGCTCGACCGGAAAGCCCGCCTCCCGCGCCAGGATCACGATCTTCCGGGCCACGTCCGTGCCCGAGAGGTCGTCGCGGGGGTCGGGCTCCAGGTAGCCGAGCTCCGAGGCGGCGGGGATCGAGGCGCTGAAGCCGGTGCCCCGTTCCCGCGTGTGGAGGAGGTAGGCCAGCGACCCCGACAGCACCCCCTCGATGCGGTGGACCTCGTCGCCGGTGGCCACGAGATCGCGGAGCGTCGAAAGTACCGGGAGTCCCGCCCCAACCGTGGCCTCCGTGCGCCACTGCGTTCCGCCCGTCCTCGCCGCGGCCCGGATCCTGTTCCAGCGCTCGAGGGGGCCCGATCCGGCCCGCTTGTTCGGCGTCACCACGTGGATGCCGGACGCGAGCCAGTCGGCGTACCGGTCCGCAACCCCGTCCGACGCGGACGCGTCGACCAGGACCGGAACGCCTCCCTGGCGCGCCGCCTCGGTCCGGAGGTGCTCGCCAAGTGCCCCGAGCTGCACCGGCTCTCCCGCACCCTCGGGCCCCCGCAGCCCCGCCGCCGCCGCCGCGGCGTCCTCGAAGCCCCCGGAAAGTTGCATCCGCCGCGACGAAGCCAGGGCGACCACCTCGATCCGCCCGACGCCGCGGTCCCGGAGCGCCGGGGGTGCAAGGGCGATCTGCCGCAGGAAGGCGGAGCCGACCTGCCCCGGGCCCACGAGGGCCACCTGGGCGGAGCGGAGGGCAGGGCGTTGCGGTGTCATCCCGAAAGGTACCTCCGTGCGTCGGCATTCCTCAATCGCATGGCGCTTCGTAGCTTCTCCCCATGCATTCCGACGCCCCCGGGCGACCTGCCCCCGAGACCCCCGGTGAGCTCCCCGGGTACGTCGTGCTTCGCACCGGCGGAAGCTGGATCCCGACCCTTCTCAGGCTCTGGGTCGGCGGTGCCTTCCTCCTCGAAGGAGCCCGGAAGTTCACCGACCCCGCCGGCCATGGAATCGCCCGCTTCGAGGCGCTGGGCTTCCCCTTTCCCGGTTTCTTCGCGCCCCTCGTGGGAGGGTTCGAGGTGGCGTGCGCCCTCCTGCTCCTGGTGGGGCTCGGGGTCCGGGTCGCGGCCTTCCCCCCGCTCACGATCCTGCTCGGCGCGCTCGTCCTGGTCCGGATCGGCGACCCGGGCGGCGCCTGGTACGAGCTCTCCCTCGCGGCGTCGTGCGTGGCCCTCCTCGTACTGGGCGGCGGGGCCTTATCCCTCGACCGGAGGCTCTGGCGCGACGCGAGCTCCGGCTGAGCGCCCCCCGCCCGAAACACGCGCGATCCCTCGGTGTCACAGAACCCGGGACCGCGTCGTTCTCCTGACCGAAGGCGGCGCACACCCCGTGCACCGCGTCGAACGCGCCGGATCGCCGTGAATGCCGTCCTCACCCGCTCCGGCCACGATGGGGAAGGAGTACGCACGATGACTTGTAGGTACCTGTTCGTACATGACGAAACAAGTGGGCCGTCTGCCCGGCGCCGGGGCCCTGCACGATCCGCTGCGGCGCTGACGCTGGCGCTCTCGGCGGTTCTCGCGGGATGCAGCGATTCGGGCGTGGACCCGCTTCCGGATCCTCCCTCGTACCAGGGTACGCTCTCTCCCGCGGAGGGGTGGGAGGGGCTCGCCGGAGGAGTCGTGCTGACGCCGCTGAACGGCGAGGGCTTCGAAGTGCTCCTGACCATGGAGGGCGCCCCCGAGGCCGAGGGTGGGTTCCCCTGGCTCCTCCGCGATGGCACCTGCGCCGACCCCGGCCAGGCGCTGGGCGACTGGGAGGAGTTCCCCCCGATCGAGCTCGACGAGGCCGGCGGCTGGGGCATCACGGTGGAGGTCCCCATCGACGACGAGGCCGAGGGCTACGTCATGGACATTCGCCGTTCCGCAGACGACCGCGAGACGCCGCTCGCCTGCGCCGACCTCGGCACCGACCCCCAGGCGTCGTGACGCGGGACGCCTGAGGAGCGGGCCCAGGCCGGGACCTCAGGGCCAGGGGAGGGGGACCACCGGGTAGCGGGAGCGGGTCGAAGGATCGTCGTCGCCGTCGAAGTAGCGGTCGATGTACCGGACGACCATGGCCCGATGGGCCACCCACTCGGTGCCCCCTCCCGACTCTCCGGCGACCCGGTCGCGCAGCCGCGCAAGCTGGTGGTCGACGCCGGCCCGCACTTCGGGAACGACCCGGCTGTCACCCCCCAGGTCGAGGAAGGTGTTCAGCACGACGCGCTGGACGGTGCGCCGGAGCGCCTGGTCGGTGGCATCTCCTCCGGTGCCTCCGCTCCAGCCGGCCTCCACGACGGCTTCGAGCACCTCGGACAGCGCGGGGTTCCCCCCGTCGCGGGCGTGGAAGAGGGCCACCCGCGAGAGCCTGTCGCGGTGCAGCAGGTTCTCGACGATCTCGGTGGCCAGTCCGCCGGCGGCCGCGATCGCATCGAAGGCGGGCCCGGCCTGCGAGGGCATCCAGAGCTCGGAGCCGTCCATGCCCGGGGGCGAGGGCGGAATCAGGTTCGAGACCCTTTCGGGGATGCGGAGCTGGGCCGGCGAGAGGTGCTCGAGGACCATGCGGAGCGCCTGCCGCTGTTCGGCGGCGGGAAGGATCTGCGCCGGGGTCTGGCCGTCGCCCCGGAGCGCGTAGGTGAAGTCCATGCCCCCCACGTACTTGATGGCGCCTTCCAGCGCGTATCGATGGTGCAGGTAGACGTGGGCGAAGCGCATGTTCAGCATCGACATGGCCTCGCCCTCGCGGATCGCGCGCTCGTCGAAGCGGTCCACCAGGAGACGGCGCACCTGGCTCGTCCGCTCGAGCGCCTCGAGCATCGTCGC
>JBJHBX010000363.1:0-3642 GCA_050485725.1 Gemmatimonadales bacterium
GGATCCGGACCGTCGAGCCGATCCGGATGACCACGCGCGAGGAACGCGCGCGGCTCCTGGCCGAGGCCGGGTACAACGTCTTCCTGCTGCACGCCGACGACGTGCTCCTGGACTTCCTCACCGACTCCGGGACCTCGGCGATGAGCGCCGAGCAGTGGGCCGGCATGCAGCGCGGGGACGAGTCCTACGCGGGGAGCCCGTCGTACTACCGGTTCGAAGCCGCGGTGCGGGAGATCTTCGGCTTCGAGCACGTGATCCCGACGCACCAGGGGCGCGCGGCCGAGCGGATCCTCTTCTCGACCACCTGCCGTGCCGGCGACGTCGTGCCGTCGAACACCCACTTCGACACGACCCGGGCGAACGTGGCGGCGACGGGTGCGGACCCCCGGGACCTCCCCTGCCCGGAGGGGCTGCAGCCCGCGGAGCCTGCTCCCTTCAAGGGGAACATGGACGTTGCCCGCCTCGAAGCCCTCTTCGAGGAGGTGGGGCCGGAGCGGATCCCGCTGGTCATGCTCACCGTGACGAACAACTCCGGCGGTGGCCAGCCCGTCTCGATGGCGAACGTGCGCGCCGTTTCGGCGGTCTGCCGGAAGTACGGGCGCCCGCTCTACATCGATGCGTGCCGTTTCGCCGAGAACGCGTACTTCGTGAAGCTGCGCGAACCCGGATACGCCGACCGGAGCGTCAGGGAGATCGCCCGGGAGATGTTCGCCCTGGCCGACGGGTGCACGATGTCGGCGAAGAAGGACGGTCTCGCGAACATCGGCGGGTTCCTGGCGCTCCGCGACGAGGAGCTCGCGAGGCGGCAGCGGAACGAGCTGATCCTGACGGAGGGCTTCCCGACCTATGGCGGCCTGGCCGGCCGCGACCTCGAGGCCATCGCCATCGGCCTGGAGGAAGTCCTCCACGAGGACTACCTGGACTATCGCCTGGCCTCGGTCCGCTACCTGGGCGAGAAGATCGCCCGGGGCGGTGTGCCCATCATGCAGCCGCCGGGTGGGCACGCGGTCTACATCGATGCGGCGGCCTTCCTTCCTCACGTGCCGCCCGGGGAGTTTCCGGGTCAGACGGTGGTGGCGGAACTCTACCTGGAGGGCGGGATCCGGGGGGTCGAGGTCGGGAGCGTCATGTTCGGACACCACGATCCCGCCACCGGCCTCGAGCACCCGGCACGCATGGAGCTCGTCCGCCTCGCCCTTCCCCGCCGGGTCTATACCCAGAGCCACGTCGACTACGCCGTCGAGGCGATCCTGGCCTTCGCCGACCGCAGCGACACCGTCGGGGGCTTCCGCATCGTGGAGCAGCAGCCGGTGCTCAGACACTTCACGGCCCGCTTCGAACCGCTCTACCCTTTCGGCGAGTAGCGCCCCGGCCGGACGGGTGTCCGGAGCGCGCAACCCGGGCGCGGGCACCAGGGCGTCGGAGCGGGCGCGAGCACGAGGGTGCCGGACCGTCCCTGGGAACCGGCCCGCCCTGCCACGTTTACGAGCTTCCATGTCCGTTCGTCTCCTTCCGGTGGTCGCCCTCGCGGCGGCCTCTCTCCTGGTGGCCCTCGTCCCTGGCCTCGAAGCCCAGGACGTCGAGCTGCTGGGGCGGATGTACGGGACGACACCCCCGGCGGCGTACTTCGAGGAGCGTGCCCGGAACCCCGACGCCTTCCGGCTGAGCGTCGAGGGCGCGCCTCGCCTCGAGGCGATCCAGTCGGCCATGGGCAGGCGTTTTCCCGCCATGGTCCTGCAGCAGGGCGAGATCGCGCGCTCCATCGGGCCCCGTTCGGAGCCCGTGGTCGGCCTCTACCGCTTCCCCCTCCTGCTCGGGCGCTTTTCGGACACGGCGGGTGCGCCCCCCTTCGACCGTGCAAGGATCCAGCGCGAGTTCTTCGACGGACCCAACAGCTACGGGCAGACGCTGACCGGATTCTATGCCGAGATGAGCCGGGGACTCCTGACGCTTCGTGGCGAGGCCACGCCCTGGACCCCCTCGACGGTCACCGCGGCGCAGGTCACCCGGGGTTCGAGTGCCCTGACCTCGTCGAGGGAGGAGGGGATGGCCGCCTGGATCGAGAGCCTCGTCGCCGCCCTCGATGCCGCCGGCATGGACTGGAGCCCCTACGACCAGACCGGGAACGGGTACGTCGACCTCCTCACGGTGATGCACCCCGACCGGGGTGCGGAATGCGGGGGAGCGGGCGCCGGTGCCCGGATCTGGTCGCACCGCTGGTCGGTGGTGAGTGCGTCGCAGGGACGCCTCCCGCAGGGGGTCCGAACGTCGACGCCGGGCCCGGGCCCGGGCGGGTTCATCCACGTGAACGACTACACCGTGCAACCGCTCATGAACTGCGAAGGGACCGGGATCAACCAGATCGGTGTCTTCGCACACGAAATGGGGCACGGCCTGGGGCTTCCCGACCTCTACTCCACGTCGAGCCACCGGCATACCGGTGCGGGCCGGTGGGACCTGATGGCGACCGGGTCCTGGGGATGCGAGGGGAACGTGCCCGCCTTTCCGTGCCCGATGGGCGCCTGGAGCCGGGCCATGCTCGGGTGGGTCCAGGTCGACGAGATCACGAGTCCCTCGGGTCTGACCGGTATCGTGCTTCCCCCGGTCCAGACTTCGGGAAGGGTGCTCCGGATCCCCGCCGGGAACGGATCGCAGGACTTCCTGCTGCTCGAGAATCGCCAGCGCATCGGGGCCGACGAGGGACTCCTGGAGCCGGGGCTCCTGGTCTGGCAGATCGACCAGGCCCAGGTGACGGCACGCTGGCCGGGCAACACGGTGAACGCGGACCCGAACCGCCTCGGTGTGCGGATCCGGACGGCGAGCGGCAGCCGACACCTGGAGTCCGTCAGCGGGTTCGGGCTCCACGGGCGCCGGGGGGACCCCTATCCGGGATGCATCAAGGACTCGCTCGAGGCGTACCTCGACCCGTCGGTTCCCTGCAGGGAGAACGATGCCTTCCACGCCGGGTCGAATTCCCGGGCAGAATCCTTCGGCGGATCCCCGCTGGGCATCACGATCCTCGACATCGAGCGGATCGGGGGGAGCCCCTTCGATGTCGGTTTCCGGCTCTCGACCCGCTGGAGCCAGGTGGAGCTGCGGGCACAGGAGGGTGCCACCCCGGTCTCGCCGGGTCCCTTCGGTGTCGACGGGGCGGCCCGGGACCCGGCACAGGGACCCGTGACGGCAGCGCCCTTCCAGCGCCTCGAACTCGAGGCCCCGGGCGGAGCCGAGATCGAAGAGGGGCTCCGCGTGGGGTTCGAGGGGTGGGAGAACGGAAGCGCGGATCGGGCCCGGTCCTTCGTGGTCGGTGTCACCGACACCGTTCTCGTGGCGGCGTACGGTGGCCGGGAGGCACGGGTGCGCTGGATTCCCACGGTGACCCGCGAGGGGACCACCTCGCCGGGGCCCCTCGTCACGAATCCGCAGGGTGATCCGCCCGGGGTGGGTTCCGGCTCCGCCACCTGGTTCCCGGTGGGGACCGAGGTCGAATTCCGGGCGTCGGCCCGGACCGGGTTCCGCTTCCTCGAGTGGACCGGGATCTTCGCCGGACGCTCGAACCCGGCCACCCAGGTCGTGGACGGACCCATCGACGTCGAGGCCCGCTTCGAGGTCATCTTCGGCTTCGAGAGCCCCGTGCACGCG
>JBJHBX010000364.1:0-3641 GCA_050485725.1 Gemmatimonadales bacterium
GCCCCCCGCTCATCGCCAGTGCTCCGCCACCCAGGGCGTGGGCCTCAGGAACCGCTTCCACGACCCGGACCTCCCCTCGATCGCCTCGTCGGGATGCGGGTGCCCGTGGAAGACCACGATCCGCGCGCCCCCGGGGATGCGGGGAACCCGGAAGAGCCCGACCGGGCCCTTCCACATGCAGTCGCGCTTGAAGGAGACGCACCAGGCGTCGGGCCAGTGGGTCAGCTTTCCCCGGCTGTGCACGTAGTGCGAAAGGTACTCCTGCTCGTTCCGGAACCGCTCCCGGATCCGGTCGAAGTCGGCCTGGAACTCGGCGATGATCCCCGGCCACGCGCCCGCTTCGAAACGGTAGACCGACGAGTTGCCCACGTAGCGCTCCGACGCCTTCCGGAAGGGCTTGTAGTCGCGGATGATGCAGAACTCGCCCGGGTGCTCGAAGAAGGGGTCGAGCGAATCGACCACGACCAGGTCCAGGTCCAGGAAGAGGGTCGGCCCCTCGAGTCCGGCGAGCCCCTCGTGGAAGGTTCCGAGCTTGCGCCACCCCCGTTCGGGGAGCCCGTCGGGGAGCTTCACAGAGGGGAGCGGGTGAATCTCGACGCCCCCTTCGATCCCCTCCGCATCCTCCGTGAAACAGATGAAGCGGTGCGGCGCCGAAAGGTGGCGCGCCACCATCGACCGCAGGCGATTCACGTAGTGGGGGCCGTACTTCGAGCCCCATTTCATGCAGATGACGTTCATGGCGGGGAAGATACCGCAAGGCCGCGCGGCAGGCGACTGCTCGCGACCCCCGCGCGAAGCCGGGCTCCCGGAAGCTCGCCGGGGCCTCGTCACGTTCCTGTGACCTTGCTGTGACAGGCCGTTTCCGACAGGTTGGGGCGCGCCGGGATCCGACCTCGCGGGGAAGGACCCCGGGCCGGCACGCCCGAAGGTGGCCGAAGGGTGGCATCCCCGGGAGATGCGAAGCGGGTCGACGGACGGGAAGGATCGACGAGGCGAGCCAGTTGAACGACACGCTGAGGGCGCTGATCCCCATGCTGATGTCCGCCGTGGGCGGGCTCGGCATCTTCATGCTGGGGATGAAGTACATGTCGGAGGGGATGCAGGCGGTGGCCGGCAACTCCCTCCGCCGGATGATCAGCCTGGTCACGAACAACCGGCTGACGGCCACCGCGACGGGCACCGGCGTCACGGTTCTCGTGCAGTCGTCCACCGTCACGACCGTCATCGTGATCGGCCTCGTGAACGCGAGCCTGATGCAGCTCCACCAGGCCGTGGGCGTGATCTTCGGGGCCAACATCGGTACCACGATCACCGGGTGGATCCTCGTGCTCAAGATCGGCGCGTGGGGGCTCCCGATCCTGGGGGTGGCGGCGCTCGTGTACGTCTTCGCGCGCCGGGACCGGCCGAAGTTCATCGCGATGGCGGTGATGGGGCTCGGCATGGCCTTCTTCGGCCTGGAGCTGATGAAGGACGGCTTCGCCCCGATGAAGGACATCCCGGCCTTCGTCGAGGCCTTCGCCTGGTTCGACGCGAGCACCTACGCGGGCATCCTGAAATGCGCGCTGGTCGGCATGGTGCTGACCTTCCTCGTGCAGAGCTCGAGCGCCACCCTGGGCATCACGATCGGGCTCGCCGCCACCGGCGTCATTCCGTTCACCACGGCCGCCGCCCTCGTGCTCGGCGAGAACGTGGGAACGACGATCACGATCGTGCTGGCCGCGATCGGGGGGAACATCAACGCGAAGCGGACGGCCGCGGCCCACGTCCTCTTCAACCTGATCGGGATGCTCTGGATCATCACGATCTTCCCGGTCTACATCCGGCTGATCTCGGGGATCGTGCAGGGGGTGCACGGGACCGACCCGATGACGATGACCCTGCTCGAGGTCGGCGACCCCGTGGTGTTCGGGGCCGTCATGACCGCGGCGATCGCGCTCACGCACACGGGCTTCAACGTCACGAACACCCTCCTCTTCCTCCCCTTCATCAAGCCCTATACCGCGCTCCTCGTGCGGATCTTCCCCGAGCCGCCGGTGAAGGAGGTCGCGCACCTGAAGCACATCGATGCGCGGGGGGTCGCCTCGCCGGTGCTGGGAATCGAGCAGAGCCGGGGCGAGGTCGTGGCCATGGGCCGGGGCGCGCTCAAGATGTGCGAGTGGATCCGGCAGGTGGCCTACACCGGTCCGCAGGACCCGGAGCTCGAGGAGAAGATCTTCCACCGCGAAGAGGTGCTGGACAACATCCAGCAGGAGATCGTGACCTTCCTCACCGAGGCCCTTGACGCCACGGTCCCCCTGGCCATTGCCGCCGAGGGTCGGCAGCAGTTCCGCATGGCGCACGAGTACGAGTCGGTGGCCGATCGGCTCGCTTCCATTCTCCGGGGGATCCGGAAGATGCGGGACCGGGCGCTCCTCCTGTCGCCCGCGCAGGAGGCGGGGCTCCTGGAACTGCATGACCAGGTCACGGCCTTCCTCGCCGCGGTCACCGAGGGCTACGCGAACCGGACACCGCTGGACGACGCCACGGCCAGGAGCACGAACGCCTCGGTCTCCCGCACCCTCAAGTCACTCCGCGAGGCGCACCTTCAGCAGATGACGGACGAGGCGGTGCCGCCGGGGCTTTCGCTGATCTACACCGGCATCCTCACCGACTACCGCCGCATCCGAGCCCACGTGCTGAACATTCACGAGGCGATGCTGGAGCTGGAGGTGGCGGCAGGGCAGGGGTAGGGCGCGTACTTCTCGGGCGCCCCCCTACCGCACATCCCCCTCGAGGTAGGTGTAGCCGGCGAGGCCGGCGATGTAGTCGGCGATGAAGGCGTTCGCGTCGGCGCGCGACAGCGACTTCGCGTTCCGGACCTTCTTCCGGAAGGTGCTGACCAGGAGCTGCGGGTCGAACTGCACGTACTCGAGGACCTCGGTCACCGTGTCGCCGTGCACGATCCCGCCGACCTCGTAGCCCCCGTCGTCGGTCAGGAAGAGGTGCACGGCGTTCGTGTCACCGAAGAGGTTGTGCAGGTCCCCGAGGATCTCCTGGTAGGCCCCCGTCAGGAAGATCCCGAGGATGTACGGCTCCCCGTGGCGAAAGGGGTGCAGCTCGAGGCTCGGCTGGGTGGTGCGCCAGCCGATGAAGTGGTCGATCTTGCCGTCGGAGTCGCAGGTCACGTCCTGCAGCGTCCCTCGCCGCGTCGGCTCTTCCAGAAGCCGGTGGATCGGCATGATCGGGAAGAGCTGGTCGATGGCCCAGGAATCGGGGAGCGACTGGAAGAGCGAGAAGTTGCAGAAGTACCGGTCGATCAGGATCGCATCGAGCTCGGGGAGGATGTCGTCGAACTCCTCGGGGTCACCCTTGGCCACGGCCTGCACCCGGTTCATGATCCCCAGGTAGAGCCGCTCGGCGTAGGCCCGTCCCTGCAGCCCCAGCACCCCGGAGTTGTAGAGGGTGCGCATCTGCTCCTTCGCGAAGGTCGTGTCGTGGTAGACCTCGCGGAGCGACCGCGATTCCCCGGCCTCGAGGGCCTGGTAGGTGTCGAAGAGCTCGTGCACCAGCGGGTGCATCTCTTCCGGGATCCCGGCCGGCACCTCGGCGATCTGGGTCTCGAGGTCGATCACGTTCACGAGGAGAAGGGCGTGGTGCGCCGT
>JBJHBX010000365.1:0-3634 GCA_050485725.1 Gemmatimonadales bacterium
TCGTCCCCGTGGTTTTCCTCCTGGGATGCGAGGCGTCCGACGCTCCACCTCCGGCGGTGGCCCCCGCCGACGTGCCACGGGCCGACGTGGCCTTCCCCGACGGATGGCGCTACGCCGCCGACGACCTCCCGGTCACGGGGCGCGGGGGCGCGGTGAGCACCACCGACATCCTGGCCACCGAGGTGGGCATCCGGATCCTCGAGGCCGGCGGGACCGCCATGGACGCCGCCATCGCGGTTTCCTTCGCGCTGGCGGTGGTGAACCCCGCCGCCGGAAACATCGGGGGAGGCGGCTTCATGGTGACCCGGCTCGCCGACGGCACGACGAGCGCCCTCGACTACCGCGAGAAGGCCCCCGCCGCCGCCACACGCGACATGTACCTGGGTGCCGACGGCGAGCTCACCGACGCCTCGGTGCTGGGGCACCTGGCCGCCGGGGTCCCCGGCACCGTCATGGGGATGTGGGAGGCGCACCGTCGCTACGGGACCCTCCCGTGGGAGGAGCTCGTGCGCCCCGCCGTGGAGCTCGCCGACGGCTTCGAGGTGCACGAGCGCTATGCCCGCTCGATCCGCGGCTCGCGCAGCTCGCTTTCCATCCACGAGACCACCCGCGAGACCTTCCTCCCCGGCGGAGACGCCCCCGAGGTGGGGTCTCGCTTCTCGCAGCCCGCGCTTGCGGCCACCCTGGGTCGCATCATGGAGCAGGGGCCCGACGGCTTCTACCGCGGCGAGACCGCCGACCTCATCGTGGCCGAGATGGAGCGCGGGGGCGGCATCATCACCCACGCCGACCTCGCGGCGTACGAGGCCGTCTGGCGGGACCCGGTGACCTTCGACTACCGCGGGTACCAGGTCACCTCGATGCCCCCCTCCTCGTCGGGGGGACCGACCATGGCGCTCATGGCGAACATGCTCGAGGCCCACGACATGGCCGCGCTCGGCTGGCAGTCTGCCGCCTACGTGCACCTCTTCGCCGAGGCGGCGCGCCGCGCCTACGCCGACCGGAACCAGGTGCTCGCCGACCCGGACTTCGTGGCGGTGCCGCTGGAGCGCATGGTCTCGAAGGGGTATGCCGCCGAGCGGGGGGGCGACATCTCGACGACGGCGGCAACGCCCTCGGCCGAAGTGGGACCCGGCCTCGAGATCGGCGAACCCACCGAAACCACCCACTACTCCATTGTCGACCGCTTCGGAAACGCCGTGGCGGTGACCACGACGATCAACTCCTCGTTCGGTAGCAAGGTCACGGTGGAGGGCGCGGGGTTCCTCCTGAACAACGAGATGGACGACTTCGCCGCGAAGCCGGGCTTCCCGAACCAGTTCGGGCTCGTGCAGGGCGAGCAGAACGCCATCGAGCCCGGAAAGCGGATGCTCTCGGCCATGTCTCCGACCATTGTCGCCACGCCGGAGGGGGAGCTCCTGCTGGTCACCGGAACACCCGGGGGCTCCACGATCATCACCACCGTGCTCCAGACGGTCCTGAATGTCGTGGACTTCGGCATGAGCGTGAGCCAGGCGGTGAACGCCCCGCGGGTGCACCACCAGCACCTGCCGGACCAGCTCTACTGGGAGAGCGGGGGGCTCGCGCCCGAGGTGGTGGCGACGCTCGAGGCGAAGGGACACGTCCTGTCGCAGCGCGGGGGCACGTCGGGCGACGTGCAGGGGATCCTCCGCCTTCCCGACGGAACGCTGACCGCCCACTCGGACCCCCGCCTGGGCGGTGCAGCCCTCGTGATTCCCTGACGTGGTTCCCTGGGGCGATGAAGAAGCGCCCCGCCCCCCGTGATCCGGGAGACGGGGCGCCGGGGCCCTTTCCGGGCCAACTCCGGTCAGTTCACCACCACCGACTGGTCCAGGCGCACCTCGACGCGGGAGCCCCGGGGCAGCACGGCGTGGCCGTCGCGGGTCGTCAGCGCGATCCCCACGCCGGCGGCGGCCCCCACCGCGGCGCCGGTCACCGTGGAGCGCGTGTCACGCCCGAGGATCTGGCCGATCACGGCCCCGGCCGCAGCCCCGGTCGCCACCTTGGCGGCGGTCCGCTGCCCCGAGTCCCGGGTAGAGGCCTCGATGTCGGTGGCCTCGACGGTGCCCCGGATGTCCTCGTAGCCGCCGTTCACCTGCACCGAGGCGATGCGGACGGCGAGGAGCGCCTCGGAGTCGGCGCCGCTGCTCCGCGCAGACTGCGTCACGACCCCGCGCGCCGAGGCCCCGGCGGGAATCATCGCACCGTAGGCGCCGCGCACATCGTCCACCAGCCTGAGCGAGAAGCGGGCTCCGGCCTCGTGGGTCGCGGTGGACACGTCCTCCATGACCTCGAAGACGAGGCGTGTCCCGGCGGGGATCGCCGCCACCGGGGCGGGCGCGGCGGGAGGTGCATCGTTCCACGTCTCGGCCGCCGCCGCATCTTCCGCATCCAGGGAACCCGGATCCTCGGCCGCGTCGGACTGACCGCCGCAGGCCGCAAGGGCCAGCGCCATCAGCGTCGTCGCCACGAGGAAGGAGCCCGCCTGGAGGGCCCCGTTCCTGCCTTCGGCTTCGTGCAGCCTCTTCGCTTCCGTATTCACATCGCCTCCCGTGCTGGGGAAAACGTCGCTTGACCTCTGTCGGCGCGGCCGGGGAGGGGTCCCCCCGGGCCCGGCGCCGCCGCGCGCAGCCGATCGGCAGGCGCGGCACCTCCGGTCCTGGCGCAACCGACGTGCCAGTCGCGGCTCCGGAGCGCCCCCGGATGCACGAGGAGCCCGGAACCACGCGGGTTCCGGGCTCCTCCGGCAGCGCTCCCGGGGGGGTGCGCGCCCTGGACGGCTCCGGCTGCCCGACCCGCCCCCGGGGAAGGAATTTCCCGGTCTTCCGGGAAGGGATTTCCCTCGCGATCGGGCCTTCCGGGTTACCGCTGGGCCACCACGACCGGCTGGTCCAGCCGCACGGTGATGCGCGAGCCCTCGGCGAGGGTGGCGTGGCCGTCGCGGGTCGTCAGCGCGATCCCCGCGCCCGCCGCGGCACCCACCGCGGCGCCCACCGCCGTGGACCGCGTGTCACGGCCCAGGATCCGCCCCACCACCGCGCCCGCCGCGGCGCCGGTGGCCACCGTGGCCGCCGTGCGCTGCCCGGAATCACGGGCCTCGGTCGCCACCTGGGTCTCGGTGACGGTGGCCTGGATCGGGTAGCGGACCCCATCGATGACGAGCGCCACGATCTGGAGCATCAGCACCGCCTCTTCCTGCGCGGACGGGCTCTCGCGCGACTCGACTACCCGTCCCTCGAGGCGTGCCCCTGCCGGGATCCACTCGGCGCCGTCGGCGCCGCGGAGCGCCTCGGGGAGGCGGGCATGGAACACGTCACCCGCCTGGTTCGTGCGGGTCGAGAGCGCCGACTCCACGACACCGGTCACCAGGGTGCCGACGGGGAGTGCGGTACCCGCGATGGGCTCCTCCTCGGGCTCGGGCGCCACCGGCGAAGGCACGTCGGGATCCGGGCGTGAAGGCTCGACTGCCGGCGGGGGAGGGGTCTGCCCCGGTCGCGACGCGGCCGGGGGCCGGGTCGCCGGAGGCTGCGTGGTCGCCGGCGGCGCGACACCGGGCTCCTGTGCGCCGGGCTCCCAGGCCTCCTCCGTGGGCTCCTCGACCACCGGGACGCTC
>JBJHBX010000366.1:0-3621 GCA_050485725.1 Gemmatimonadales bacterium
GGCCTGGGGTTCGAGGTCTTCGGGGGAGATGCGGAGCAGGGCTGGCTGATCCTCGTGAACGCGCCTGCCGTGATCGGGCTCTTCCAGGGCATGTTCGAGGGGAACATCCTGACCTTCAACCCGGGGTGGAACGGCCCCGGCGAAGAGGCCGAGACCTTCGAGGACGTGCGCGAGATCGCGCGGCGCCTGGAGGCAGCGGGGTTCGCGCTGACCGACCGGAACCTGCCCGACGCGGGCGGCCCCGGGCACGTGACCCTCGTGGACCCCGACGGAAACGCGATCCTGATCGACCAGCACCGGTAGGGGGCGGGTTGCCGCGGGTGATCGGCGCGCTCACTCGCGAGGGGCCGTTTCCAAGCGGCGGGGGCGGCTGGCCCACCCCCGAAGGGCCGATTTCGACCGCAGGAGGCGCCTGGCCCACCCCCGAAGGGCCGATTTCGACCGCAGGGGGCGGCTCGACCACCCCCGAAGGGCCGATTTCGGTGCGCAACTAGGTACGTGGTTGTGCAATAGCATGAAAAACGCCCTCCAGGGTCGCGAATCTCGCTATTGGTCACGCCGAACCGTGACGATAGCATGAAAACGCACCCAAAAGGGTCGATTTGGGTGCGGTTGTCAGATTTCGGGTGGTTTTTGGGCAGGATTCGCGACCTTCGCGGCAGCGCAAGCGACCCCCGAGCGGCGGCTCGCTCTGGCAATGGGGGCTCTATCTGGAAGCCCGCGCCGGCGCGCGAGCCCGCGCAGGGGCGCCAGGGACTCCGGCAGCGTCGAGCCCCTCCGTGGGCGCCAGGGACTCCGGCAGCGTCGAGCCCCTCCGTGGGCGACAGGGACTTCGGCGGCGCGGCCCGAGCACGAGCTCCCGCCGCGGCGCTTGAGCCCCCGATCCGTCGGCGGCCCGACCCGCATCGCCCCGCGGCCCGACCCGCATCCCCCCGCGGCCGCGAACCCTGCGCTTGCCCCCCGCGCATCCCCCGCCGTAGCTTCGGCTTCCGGGGTCCGTGGCATGCACCGAACGGACCCCCGCCATCTCCGTGCGCGCATCCAGTGAACACGGGCCCGCGCGCGCCCGCTGGGATATCCCCGGCGCCCGCGCCCCCGCCCGCCACACCCCGTCTCCGTCCGAACCCTCCCCGTGCATCCGCTCCGCAGCCTCCTCCGCGAGATCCACCGCCGCTCGGTCTGGCAGGTCCTGGGCGTGTACCTGGCCGGGTCCTGGGTCGCGTACCAGGTGATCATGGCGATCACGCAGGGGGTGGGGCTGCCGGAGTGGGTGCCGGCCTTCAGCCTCGTGCTCTTCCTGGTGGGGCTTCCCCTGGTCCTCGCCACCGCCATCGTGCAGGAGGGACACCCATTCGAAGGTCGGGGGGCTGCACCGGGGGGAGATGCACGCGCGGCCGGCATCGTGCACACCTCCGATGAGCTCCTCCAGCCCAGCATCGCCACGGCGCGGACCGCTCCCGGGGCCTCCGCCGATGCCGCCCCTGCGCCCGCCTCGCGCCCCGGTCCCCCGCGGGGGCTGACCTGGCGGCGGGTCCTCGTCATGGGCGCCGGCGCCTTCGCGGCCCTCGCATTCGGGACTGCGGGCTACATGGGGCTCCGGGCCGCCGGGATCGGGCCCGCCGGGACCTTGCTGGGCGCCGGCGCGGTGCAGGCCGGTGACCTTCTCGTGCTGGCCGACTTCCAGAACACCACCTCGGACCCGCTCCTCGGGCACGCCGTGACCCGGGCCCTCAGGGTGGACCTCCACCAGGGGAGGGTGGCGGGCGTCGCCGAGCCCGCCCGGGTGCGCGAGGCCCTGGGCCGCGCCGGGCGCGACCCGAACACCCCCCTCGACGAGGCGCTGGCGCTGGAGGTTGCGGAGCGCGAGGGCCTGGCCGGGGTGATTTCCGGCGAGGTGGCGCAGGTGGGGGCCGGCTTCTCGGTGGCATCCCAGATCGTGGCCACCGACGGCCGGGTCCTGGCCATGTTCCGCGAAGTCGCGCGCTCGGAGGAGGACCTGGTCGATGCCATCGAGCGGCTCTCCCGGAGCATGCGGGCGCGCCTGGGCGACACCTACCGCGAACTCTACGCCTCTCCGCCGCTTGCCCGGGTCACCACCGGCTCGCTCGAGGCGCTCCGGCTCTTCACCGAGGCGGAACGGATGGCTGGGGCCGGGGGCCTGAACCAGCGCACGATTGAACTCTGGGAAGAGGCCGTTGCGATCGACCCCGAGTTCGCCATGGCCCACCGACGCCTGGGCGTCGCCTACCTCGGAACGTCCAGGGCCCGCTCCCGGAATGCGTACCGGCGGGCCTTCGAGCTGCGCGAGCGCCTGACCCCCAGCGAGCGGGGGCTTGCGGAAGGGGACTACCATGCGAGGGTCGTGGGAGACTACCCGCGGGCGATCCAGGCCTACCGCGCGGCGCTTCGCGCGGACCCGGACAACGACATCGCACGGAACAACCTGGTCGCCGCCCTGATCGCGCACGGAGAGGACGCGGAGGCCGAGGCCGAGGCGCTGGAGGGTCTGGCCAGGGGGCCGGCGGTTTCACGAGGGTCCCTGAGTCAGAACCTGGTCTACATCCGCCTGAACCGCGGTGACCTGGAGGGGGCGCGGGAGGTGGGGGAAAGCGCGCCGGAGCCGCTTCGCGAAGCGGGCCTTCAGTGGATCTCCATGCGGATGGCGCTGGCCCAGCGCGACTGGGATCAGCTTCGAGAACAGCTGGCTCCCTACCTCGTAGCGGATTCCGATCCGACACCGGGCCTGCCCGACGTGGGCGAGGCTGTCATCACCTTCCTGAGCGTCACCGGTCGCCACCGGGAGTGGTTCGACTTAGGGCGCTTGGCGCTCGCCCGCGTGCCATCTGAGCTCGTCCACGAAGTCGAGGGCACCCTGCTCGGGGCGACCTACGGGATCGCGGCGGAGCAGCCCGACTTCGCGCTCTCTTCTCTCCGGGAGATCGACCGGGACCTCGCCTTCGATGGGCTCCCCCCGGAGGAACGATTCTGGCAGATCCGGGCGCGGACACTTGCCCGCGCGGGTGACCTCGGGGGGGCGCGGGCCGCCCTCGAGGCCTTCGAGCGCTACACCCCCGAGTGGGCGACCAGCGAGCACCGCAATGCTCGCACGGCCTACGCCGAGCTGGCGCTGGCCGAGGGGCGACCCGAAGCGGCGCTGGCCCTGCTCCGGGAGCCGCATCCCGATGCGGACTGGACCCGCGACACCGCAGCCCAGCGCGGCCGCGCCTTCGACGCCCTGGCCCAGCCGGACTCGGCCATCGCGTGGTGGGAGGTCCTTGCCGACGACAGGAGCGCGGCCGCCTTCCTCAGGGTCCGACGCGACCTTCCGATGGTGCTTCCACGGCTGGCCGACCTTCACGAGGCGGCCGGAAACGCCGCCCGCGCCCGGGAGCTCCGCCTCGAGTACCTCCGGATGCGCTCCGATCCCGATCCCGAACTCCGCCCCCGGGCGGAGGCGGTGCGGCGGCAGATGGAGACGGCCGGAGGGTAGAGAGCGGGCCTCGGTGGCGGTTTTCGTCGTGGGCGGCGAGCTTTCGACATGAACCGTTGCTGTCGTATTCCGACCCGATCCTGGATCCTTCTCCTCGCAGGTGCGCTCCTGGCCGGGGCGCCGTGCCAGAC
>JBJHBX010000367.1:0-3587 GCA_050485725.1 Gemmatimonadales bacterium
ATCCCGAACTCGGCGGCCAGGGCGCGGACATATCCATGCCCGGTGTCGATCAGCTCCCCGCCGAGCTCTGCCACCTGCCCCGACGGGAAGTGGTCCCGGAGGCTGAACATCCGCCCCCCGATCCGGTCCTGGGCCTCGAGAATGCGGACCCCGACCCCGGCCTGCGTGAGACGCCACCCGGCGGTGAGCCCTGCGATCCCTGCCCCGATGATCACCACCTCCGGCCCGTCGGCGGACCCCTGTCCCCCCGTGGACCCGGGCCCTCCGTCGCCCGGCCGGCATCCCGCGAGCCCCACGCCCAGCGCCGCTGCACCGGTGGTCTTCAGGAAGTCGCGCCGCGTGAGGATTCTGCGCGTCCCACCCCGGGGAAGAAGGATGGGGCCATCCTCCCCGCGGTGGGCGCGCTCGGCCCTGTGCGCTTCACGAAGGGTCCGATGGAGCACCCGGAAGAGGGGGGTTCGGGCCATGGTCGTGCTCCGGTTCGAGGTTGCGGTGGAACGGCGATCGGCTCGACGGTACCTCCCCCTCCGGCCATGCGCCAGAGCCTTCTTCCCGGGCGAGCCCGGCGCGGGGCTGAGCGGGACCACGGGTTGCCGGATGCATCGCCATGGCGCAATCTCCCCTGATCCCGGAAAGACCGTTTGCCGCGACCCCACCCCTGCCCACAGGCGCGCCGATGCGTCCGGAACCCGTCCGCTCCCCGTCCACCGTCCTCCCCTTCCCCGCGTGTGCCCGGAGCTTCGTGGCCCTCGCCGGGGCGATCCTCGTCGCCTCTGCCTGCGAGCCGCCGGAACTCCGCCCGGACCCGGGCCCCTACGACCTCGTGATCCGGGGCGCCCAGCTCCTGGACGGCTCCGGTGCCGAGGCCCTCCGCGCCGACATCGGCGTGAACGGGGACCGCATCGCCCGCGTGGCCCCCGAGGGGATCGCGGAGGGAGGCGGCGAGGTCGAGATCGACGCCACGGGGCTCATCGTGGCCCCGGGCTTCGTCGATCTGCATGCCCACCTGGATCCGCTCCTCCGGCTCCCTCACGCCGAGAGCCACCTTCGGCAGGGCGTGACGACGGCCCTCGGCGGACCCGACGGTACCGCGCCCCTTCCCCTCGCACCGTACCTGGACTCGGCCCAGGTGCTGGGGGTCGGGATCAACGTCGCCTTTCTCGCCGGGCACAACACGATCCGCCGGGAGGTCATGGGACTCGACGACCGGGCACCCACCCCCGGCGAGCTCGAGGGGATGCGGACCCTCGTGGCGCGGGCCATGGACGAGGGCGCCTTCGGGCTCTCGACCGGGCTACGGTACATTCCGGGCGCCTTCTCGGACATCGACGAGGTCGTGGCGCTCGCCGAGGTGGCTGCGGCGGAGGGAGGCATCTACACCTCCCATCTGCGGGACGAGGGCCGGAACCTCCTCGAGGGCGTGGCCGAAGCGCTCGAGATCGGCCGCCGGGCCGGCATCCCGGTCGTCCTGACACACCACAAGGTGGTGGGCTACCCCATGTGGGGCGCCTCCGAGCTGACGCTGGCCATGGTGGATTCCGCGCGGGCCGCCGGCACCGACGTCATGCTGGACCAGTACCCGTACACGGCGACCTACACGGGGATCACGATCCTCATACCCGAGTGGGCGATGGGGGGAGGGAACGCCGGCTTCCTGGCCCGCATGGACGACCCGGTCCTGTCCGATTCGATCCTGGCGGGGATCCGGGACAACCTGGTCAACGACCGGGGTGGAAACGACCTGGACCGGGTGCAGCTCGCCCGGGTGACCTGGGACCGGAGCCTGGAGGGGGGCACCCTCGGCGACTGGGCGGACAGGGAGGGAAGGCCGCGAACGATGGAGACCGGCGCCGAGCTCGTGGTCGAGGCGGTGCGTCGCGGTGGGGTGAGCGCCATCTACCACGCCCTCCACGAGGACGACGTCGAGCGGATCATGCGGCACCCGATGACGGCCATCGCCTCCGACGGGCGTCTCGTGGAGCCCGGCGACGGTCATCCGCACCCCCGGTGGTACGGGACCTTCCCCCGTGTCCTGGGTGAGTATGTGCGCGAGCGGGGGGTGCTCTCCCTTCCGGAGGCGATCCGGAAGATGACCTCCCTCCCCGCCGACCGGCTCGGCCTGGGCGACCGGGGGCGCATCGCGGAAGGCGCCTTCGCGGACCTCGTCGTCTTCGACCCGGCCATGGTGGCGGACCAGGCCACCTTCCTCGACCCTCACCGGTACCCGGTCGGTCTTCCCTGGGTCGTGGTGAACGGCCGGATCGCCGTCGAGAACGGCGCCTTCAGGGACGTCCGGTCGGGCCGGGTGCTGCGCCGGGAGTGAGCCTCAGTATGCCGGCGAGAGCCGGAAGTCGGCCGGGACCTCGTTCCTGTGCGCCTTCATCGCGTAGAGCCGGAAGAACTGGTAGGCGTTGGCGAGGGCCAGCGAGTTGTAGCGGACCTTCCCCATCAGCCCCCCCGCCTCCTTCGCCTCCCCCATCTTCCGGGTGTTCTCGACCATCCGGTTCATCCGCGCGATGAACTTCGGGTTCCGGTAGTCGAGGACCACCGGGAAGCACTGCTTCGAGACCTCCGAGGTGATGTCGAAGACCCTGAGGTCGTACTCGGTGGTGTCCATCCCCATGGCCTCGTAGAAGCTGCTCCGGAGGTGATCCCGGACCCACATCGTGCAGAAGACGGCAAGGAGGAAGAAGCGGATCCAGAGCCTGTTCCTGCCGCGGATCAGCTCCGGGTTCGCGTGCATCAGCGCCGCGAAGGCCTCGCCGTGCCGGAACTCGTCGTTGCACCAGTCCCGGAACCACTCGAAGATCGGGTGAAAGCGCTTTTCGGGGTTCGCCTCCAGGTGCCGGTAGATGGTGATGTACCGCGCGTAGCCGATCTTCTCCGACAGGTAGGTGGCGTAGAAGATGAATTTCGGCTGGAAGAAGGTGTACTTCTTCGTCTTCGTCAGGAAGGAAAGGTCCACCCCCATGCCCAGGTCCTTCAGCGTGCCGTTGATGAAGCCGGCATGGCGCCCCTCGTCCCGGCTCATCAGCCCGAAGAGCTCGGCGAGCTCGGGGTTGTCCACCCGCTTCTTGATCTCGGCGTAGAGGATGCACCCCGAGAACTCGGCCGTGATGGAACTCACCAGGAACTCGATGAACTCGTCCCGGGCCTCCAGGTGCGACCAGTCCCCCTCGAAGGCCTCGGTCCGCTTGAAGTGGCCCTTGTTCGGGTCCGACCGGAATTCCTCGATCAGGCGGTCCCACTCCTCCCGGACGCCCTCGACGCTCATCCGGTTCATCTTCTCGAAGTCGGTCGTGTAGAAGCGCGGCGCGAGGGTGGCATCCTGCTGGGCCCGGAGCGTGGGCTCGTTCACCGGCGCGTTCGTCGTGGCTGGATACATCGGGTGCTCTCCTGGATCTTCGTCCGCGGAGACGGTGCGGTCGTCTCCGGGGTGGAGCCCCGCACCTGCGGGGCGATTCGGGGGTCTGGCGCCTATGCGGCCATGCGAGCGCGCGCCGCGGACAGCCGGGACGGGGTCATTCGAAGCCGACGTCGTAGAGCTCGTAGAACTCGAAGCGGCCCGTGAAGCGGGTCCAGGCCCG
>JBJHBX010000368.1:0-3578 GCA_050485725.1 Gemmatimonadales bacterium
GCACCGTGCTCGCTCCCGGTGCCGCACCGAACTCTGCGTCGTCCAACGTGTTCGCTCCTGCCTGCCTGGGTTCCGGAGGATGCCATGCGCCTGCCCTCGGGACGCGGGCCGGCGGGAGGGGCCGTCCCGGCCCCGGATGACCATCGCGCCACCCGGTGCAAGTTTCGTGCGTTCCCCCGCAGGCGAGGACGGGATCAGGGCGTCCGGACGGCGCTCCGGATGCCCGACACGACGGCCGCGATTTCCTCGTCGGTGAGCGATGACGACGAGGGCAGGCAGAGCCCCCGCCGGTAGAGGTCCTCCGCGACCTCACCGCCCACCGACGCGAGCCGCATCTCGCGGTAGACCGGCTGGAGGTGCATGGGCTTCCAGACGGGGCGGGACTCGATTCCCCGTTCCAGCAGGTGGAGCCGCAGCCCCTCGGGGTCGATCCCCGCTTCGTCGGGGTCGAGGAGGATGCAGGTGAGCCAGCGTGCGCCGACGGTGTCCGGAAACTCAGGCTGGAAGCCGAGCCCGGGCAGGCCGTCGAGGGCGTCACGGTAGCGCTCGAAGACGGAGCGCCGTGCCGCCACCCGGTCGGCGAGGACGCCGAGCTGGACCTGGCCGAAGGCCGCCAGCAGGTTGCTCATGCGGTAGTTGTAGCCCACCTCGAGGTGCTCGTAGTGGGGCACCGGTTCCCTCGCCTGCCGGGCGAGCTTGCGGGCGTGGGCCACCAGTTCCGGACGGTCCGACACGAGCATCCCGCCCATCGAGGTGGTGATCATCTTGCTCCCGTCGAAGGAGAAGATGCCCACGTCGCCGACGGTGCCCCCGAAGCGCGTTCTGCCGTCGGGCAGGCGGATCCGGGCGCCCAGTGACTCTGCGGCGTCCTCGACCAGGGGAACGCCCCACCGGCGGCAGGCGCTCACGATCGGCCCCAGGTCGGCGAGCTGCCCGTAGACGTGGACCGCGATGACGGCGGCGGGGAGCCGGCCCTCGCGCCCCCTCGCTTCGAGCGCTTCGGCCACCCGCTCCGCATCCAGGTTCCAGCTCGTGCGCTCGGCGTCCACGAACACCGGCCGGGCACCCAGGTACAGCACGGGATTCACCGAGGCGCAGAAGGTCAGGGTGCTGACGAGGACATCGTCGCCCGGTCCCACGCCCAGCACCCGCAGCGCCAGGTGAAGCGCCGCGGTGCCCGAGGTCGTGGCGAGGGCGTGCCCCACCTGCATCGCTTCCGCGAAGGCCTCCTCGAACGAGTCCACCTGCGGACCCACCGCGGCGACCCAGTTCGTGTCGATGGCCTCGCGCAGCGCCTCGAGCTCCCCTCCCTCGAGATGGGGGACGGAAAGCGGGATCGGGAGCCTGGGGGGGCCGGATCGGGACGGAGGCGGGGGCGTGGAGGGCAAGCGCGGGGTCCTCGGACCGCCCGGGTCCGCGGGGCGGGTGCACGTTGCGCGTCGGCGTGAAGGGGCCCGGGCCCGGGGCACCGGAAGGGTCGTGCCCTACGATACCCTTCCCGCACGACATTGCAACTCCGCAGATGGGGTCCGGGGCTTCCGGACACGGATCCGGCCCCCCGACACGCGGCGGATCCGGCCGACCGGGGCGCTCAGCCTTCGGAGGGCGAGCCCCGGCCCACCCACGCTTCCGCCTCGATCTCGACGAGCATGTCGGGCGCCACGAGCCCCTTCACCTCGACCATCGTCGTCGTCGGGGGGTGCCCCGCGAAGACCTCGGCATGCGCCCTCCCGACCTCTTCCCACCGGGTGATGTCCGTCACGTAGATCCGCGTGCGGACCACCTGGCGCATCTCGGCACCGAGTCCGGCCAGCGCCGCCGAGATGATCTCCAGGCAGCGCCTGGCCTGATGGAAGGCGTCGCCCGGAGCATGGGTCCCGCCGTCTTCCGAGACCGGGGCCGTGCCGGACACGAGCACGTGGTCTCCGAACCGGATCGCGCGGCAGTAGCCCACCGAGGCGGCCCACCTGGCCCCGGTCGGGATCCTCCGGCGGCCGTCGGGGTCCAAGGGACGGTCAACGATGTTCCCGTGCGGTACGAGGTCTCCCGGGGTGTTTTCGTTTCGAGACATTTGCGAACCCGACTGCAGGAGGTGGAGTGGTGAGGAAGACGACGTGGATGGGACTCGTGGCGGGGCTGGCGCTGTTCGTCGCGGCGGCGCCGGCACGCTCCCAGGTGGTCTGGGATGCTCCGCTGATGGTGTCTCCCGTGACCCCGGCCGGATGGGGAGTGTACCTGGTGGATCCGCATCCCGGAAGCGGGATCGGGGTGATGACCACATACCGGCCCACGGCGGGAACGGGCGTGGGGTACCGGCTCGGCCTCGCCGAGTACCGGCGGCGCGGCCCGGACCGGGACGGAAGCCTTGCCGTGTACGGAGGGGTCGACATCTCGGGCATGCTGCTGCGGCACTCGCAGGACTTCCCCCTCGACGTGGCATGGGTTTCCGGCGTGGGTCTCGGCATCGGGAACAACGTCCGGGTGAACGCGCCGCTGGGGGTGTCGATCGGCCGCGACGTCGAGTCCGACGGGATCTGGTTCAACCCGTACGTGACCCCGCGGGTGGGGCTTGACGCGCTCTTCGGGAGCGGCAGCGAACTCAACCTGACGCTGAACGTGGACCTGGGCGTCGACATTTCCTTCGACCCGGGGTGGGCGATCCGCTTCGGTGGGACCCTCGGAGACCACGGGGCGCTGGCCATCGGCCTTTCGTTCCAGGTCTTCTGAGCGTCGCCCCCGCCGGGCGGCGGGGCCGGAGCATGCCTGCCGCAGGCCGCGAGCGCGGCAGGCGCAGCCGGAGGGGCTCCTACTCCACGCGGAGGAGGAGCCCCTTCAGGTACGCGGTCTCCGGGGTATTCGGGTCCACCGGGTGGTCGGCGGGCTGTCCGTAGCTCTCGAGAATGCGAAGGCGTCGGCCGGTCCGGGCCGAAACACCGGCCATGACCCCGACGAAGGCCTCACGCTCCACGCGGCCCGAACACGAAAAGGTGGCCAGTAGCCCCCCGGGCTCGAGCACGCGGACCGCCGCCTCGTTCAGGCGCGCGTAACCCCGGAGCGCACCTGCGACCCCGCGGCGTGACCGGGCGAAGCGTGGGGGATCGAGGACCACGAGGTCGTGGCTTCGGCCTGCCTCGGCCTCGGCCCGGAGCCAACCCAGCGCATCGCCCTTCTCCCACCGGGTGAGAGGGTCGAGGCCGTTCAGGGCCGCGTTCTCGCGCGCCAGCTCCAGCGCCGCCGCGGACACGTCCACGCCCACCACCGAGGTCGCTCCCGCGCGGGCGGCGTGGAGGGCGAATCCCCCCGAGTAGCAGCAGAGGTCGGCGACGCGACGCCCCGCCGCCCAGCGGGCCACCGCGCGGCGGTTCAGGCGCTGATCCAGGTAGAAGCCCGTCTTCTGTCCGGTTCGCAGGTCGGCACGGAAGGCGAGGGGGTCGGCACCGTCCTCCCATGCGTCGAGAATCGTCACGGGGGCGTCGGGGCCTTGGCCCCGGAGCACCCCGTCGGACAGCTCGAGCCCCTCTTCCTCCAGCACCCCCTTCTCGGTTCTGAGCAGGATCCCCTCGGGGGCCAGGCGGTCC
>JBJHBX010000369.1:0-3572 GCA_050485725.1 Gemmatimonadales bacterium
CACGCGCCAGATCGTGCGGCTGGCCAGGGGGGCTGAACGTGCCTTCGTTCCCGAGCCCGCCCTTGGACCCGAGGGGAAGCTCAAGACGGCCCGGAAGGGCACCGGGAGGTTCAGCATCCGTGTCACCGGGAAGAGTGCCCACGCCGGCCTCGATCCGGAGCGCGGCGCGAGCGCGATCCATGAGCTCGCACTCGTGATCCAGCAGCTGCATGGGCTGATCGACCTGGATCGGGGAATCATGGTCAACGTCGGCCAGATCCGCGGGGGGGTCCGCCCCAACGTGGTGGCCGCCGAGGCCTCGGCCGAGGTCGATGTACGGGTGCGGTCGATCGCCGATGGGGAACGGATTGCGCGCGACATCCTGGGAATCACGGCGCAGGTGCCGGGATGCATCGTGGAGGTCCGCGGTGCCGTCGACCGGGCGCCTCTCGAACGTACTCCGGGGAATCGACGCCTCTGGGACGCGGCCCTGGAGCTGGGCGGTCTCATGGGGCTCGACCTCGAGGAAGGGCTCGCGGGGGGGGCGTCGGACGGGAACACGACGAGCCTCCACACGCCCACGCTGGACGGCCTCGGCGCGGTGGGAGACGGGGCCCATGCGATCCACGAGCAGGTGGACATTGCCAGGTCCGTCGAGCGCTGTGCGCTCCTGGCCGGTCTCCTCCTCCTGCCGCCGCAACGGCACGTCGGGCCATGACCGACCTGCCTGGATCCCACCCGGACGAACCCCCGGCCGGCATCCGGACGCGGCCAGCTGCCGTGGAGGTCCGGGATCTCGCCACGCGAGGCGAGTTCCTTGCCTGCGTCCGGCTGCAGGAGGCCACCTGGGGGGAGGGTTTCTCCGAGCGGGTCCCCACGGCCATCCTCGGGATCGCGGCGCGGATGGGAGGGGTGGTGGCCGGTGCCTTCCTTCCGGACGGAGAGATGGTCGGCTTCGTCTTCGGCCTGACCGGTCTCGACGACGACGGGCCGGCGCACTGGTCCGACATGCTCGCGGTGCGACGGGGCCATCGGGGGGCAGGGATCGGCCGGATGCTCAAGGCCCACCAGCGTGCTTCGCTCCTGGCCCGGGGCGTGCGGCGCATGTACTGGAGCTTCGATCCCCTCGAGGCCCGAAACGCCCACCTCAACTTCGCGAAGCTCGGCGTCACCTCGGCGGAGTACGTGGTGGACATGTACGGCATCTCGGACTCGCCCCTCCACGCCGGAATCGGCACGGACCGCCTCGTCGTCCGCTGGGAGATGGGTTCCGCGCGGGCCCGGGCCCGGCTGACTGCCACGGCGGCCCTTCCCACGGTGCCCGGGGGCGTTCCCGCCGCCCTCGCCCATTCCGCCACCCTCGGGGAGGAGGGCCCGGGGCAGCTCGAGCTCGAGCTCGACGCCGGACAGGTCACGATCGCCGCACCCGCAGACATCCAGGCGCTGAAGGACCGGAGCCCGGCGGTGGCCGCGGCATGGCGGGATGCAACCCGAGCGGCCTTCTCGCAGTACCTTTCCAGGGGCTGGACCGTGAGGGAGTTCCTGCGCGACGGCGACGGCCCCCGTTACCTGCTGTCGCGTGAGCCGGCGCAGGTGGCGGACCTGGACCAGGACTACCCCGCCAAGGGAAGTGAAGGGTGAGGCTCGAAGGGATCGAACTGCGCGAAGTACGGCTCCCCCTGCGCGAGCCCTTCGCCATCAGCTCGGGATCACGGCAGGACCGTCGCATCCTGCTCCTGACCCTCCATTCCGAGGGCGTGGAGGGCTGGGGGGAGTGCGTGGTGGGCGAGGACCCCGGGTACTCGTACGAGACCACGGACACGGCGTGGCATGTCCTGACGGAGTTCCTCCTTCCCGGGGCGGTGGGTCGGGAGATCCTCGGCCCCGGAGACGTGCTCGCCCACGCGCCCTTCGTTCGAGGACACCGGATGGCGAAGGCGGCGCTCGAGATGGCCGCTTGGGACCTGCAGGCCAAGGCCATCGGCGTGCCCCTCTGGGAACTTCTCGGCGCCTCGGGGAGACCGGTGCCCTTGGGGGTCAGCATCGGGCTCCAGCCCACCGATGACGCGCTCCTCGCGAAGGTGGAGGGGTACCTGGGCGAGGGATATCGACGGATCAAGGTCAAGATCAAGCCCGGGCGCGACGTGTCGATGCTCGGATCGGTCCGGGAGCGCTTTCCCGAAGCCGCGCTGATGGCCGATGCGAACTCGGCCTACACGCCGGCGGACCTTCCGCTGTTCCGGGAGCTGGACGCGCTCGGATTGACGATGATCGAGCAGCCCCTCGGCCACGAGGACCTTCTCGAGCACGCGGCGCTCCAGGCCGAGCTCGCGACCCCGATCTGCCTCGACGAATCGATCCGCTCCGCCGCCGACCTGCGGCTTGCCCTCCACCTCGGTGCAGGCAGGATCGTGAACATCAAGCCCGGCCGCGTGGGGGGGCTTGCGGAGGCCCGGACCATCCACGATCTCTCCCGCGAGGCCGGCGTGCCGGTCTGGTGCGGGGGGATGCTCGAGTCGGGGATCGGCCGGGCCTTCAACGTCGCGCTGGCGGGGCTCCCCGGCTTCACCCTCCCCGGGGACCTTTCCGGAAGCCGCCGCTACTGGGCCCGGGACATCGTCACGCCGGAGTGGGTCCCGACCGACGGAATGATGGGGCCCCACGATGGCCCGGGGATCGGCGTGATCCCCGACATGGGACACATCGACGAACGAACGCACCGCACCATCCGCTTCCCCTGAGCTTTTCAGCCACCATGCCGCGACGCGCGATCCTCCCCCTCCTGGCGCTGCTCGTCCTGCCTTCGGTTGCCGTGACGGCCCGTCCTGCCGGAGGCGACGCGGGAGCCGATCCTTACGGACTGACCCTGGCCTCCCTCCCTGCCGCGGCCGATGCGGAGCACGCTCGCCCCGAAGCGTGGGAGGGCCCCTTCGACCGTGTCCTCGTCGGAGGGAGGCTCGTCGACGGAACGGGCAACGCGTGGCGCTACGGCGAGATCGGGATCGCGGGTGACCGAATCGTGGCGGTGGCCCCCCCGGGGCTCCTGAACCGGGCTCGGGCGCTCGAGGTCGTGGACGTGACGGGGCTCGTCGTGGCGCCGGGCTTCATCGACCTGAACGGGCAGTCCGACGGCACCTACATGACCGACGGCTCCGCGCTGTCGAAGATCTTCCAGGGCGTCACCACCGAGATCATGGGCGAGTCCAACACGCCCGCGCCCCTCAACCGGAACGTGACGGGGACGATCGCCGCGTCCGACACCACGGCGCAGCGCAGGGCGCGGGAATGGGTGCGCTTCGATGCGTGGCTCGAGGAGATGGAGCGGGGAGGGGTGGCGCTGAACGTGGGCTCCTTCGTCGGGGGGACCACGGTCCGCCGCTGGGCGCTCGGCATGTCGGAGCGCGCGCCGACTCCCGCCGAGATCGACTCGATGCGGGCGGTCACCCGCCGCAGCATGGAGGAGGGCGCCTTCGGCGTCGCGACGGCACTGATCTACGCCCCGGGAGCCTATGCCGGGATCGAGGAACTCGTCGAGATCTCGCGCGTCGTGGCGGAGTACGGGGGCGTCTACATCACGCACCTGCGGAGCGAGT
>JBJHBX010000370.1:0-3571 GCA_050485725.1 Gemmatimonadales bacterium
ATCGCCTCTACGACCTCTTTGCCCGGAACCGTCACCGCGTCGCCACGCGGACCGATTCGTGCCTCCTGCCGACCCCCGAGGAGCGGGCCCGCTTCCTCGACACACCCTGACCCGATGTCCGATTCCGCATCCCCCCGCCCCTGGTCCCGCCGAGCCTTCCTTGCAGCGGGCACGGTCGCAGGCGCAGGCCTCGCCCTGGGCGCCGGGCGCCTTCTCTCGACCCGGTCGGGGGACCTGGCCGCCTCGCCCACCACCGTGCTGGCCGGGAACCGCCTTCCCTTCGCCCCGGAGCTTCGCCCCCGCAACGCGCTCCTCAGGGTCGCGCCGGGGGTGCGAGACCTGGGACGGGGGGTCGAAGCACCCCTGCTCCTGGTCAACGACGCCCTTCCGTCTCCCCTGCTTCGCATCGCCAGGGGAGAGACCTTCTCGGCGCGAATGGAGAACGGGATCGAGGATCCGCTGGTCCTGCACTGGCATGGGCTCACCGCCCCCGATGACATGGACGGACACCCACGCTTCGCCGTCCCGACGGGCGCCGCGTACGACTACCGCTTCGAGGTCTCTGACCGGGCCGGCACGTACTGGTACCACTCCCACACGCATCACTTGACGGGACGACACACCTACCGGGGGATCGCCGGGCTCCTCGTGGTGGAGGACGACGCCGAGGAGACCGCCGCCGGGATGCCCCCGCGCGAACGCGAACTCGCCATGGTGCTCCAGGACCGTCGGCTGGGCCCCGACGGGATCCCGGTCTACGAGCCGGTCGGGCCCTCCATGATGAACGGGTTCATGGGGCCCGAGGCGCTGGCGAACGGCATGCTCGATGCCTTCCACGAGGTGCAGCCCGCGGTCTACCGGGCGCGCATCCTGAACGGCTCGAACGCCCGCATCTTCCGGCTCGGCCGAAGCGACGGGCGACCCGTGCACCTGGTGGCGAACGACGGGGGCTTCCTCGAGCGTCCGTACGAGCTGCCCTGGGTCGACGTGGGCCCGGCAGAACGGGTCGAGCTCCTCCTCGACTTCCGGGGGGCGGCGGAGGGGGACCGCGTGACGCTGCGTTCGCTCCCCTTCGAGTTCCCCGGGGGGATGATGGGCGGCGGCATGATGGGTGGCGCCATGGCCGAGGCGTACCAGCAGGGCCGCCCACTGGAGCTTCTCGACTTCGTGGTCCGCGGTCGCACGTCGGAGCCGGGCACGCTTCCCACCGCGCTTCCGCCCATGCCCGCACTTCCCGACCCGGCGGCCTCGGTCCGGGAGCGCCGCTTCGAGTTCAACTCCCGGATGATGATGCACGACATCAACGGGCACGCCTACGAGCTCGACCGCATCGACACCGAGGTCCCCTTCGGCGACACCGAGCTCTGGACCTTCGTGAACGATGCGAACTATCCGCACCCGGTCCACCTCCACGCCACGCACTTCCGCGTGCTGGAGCGTATCGGCGGTCGCGCCGGGATCTACCCGTGGGAGTCGGGGCGGAAGGACACGGTCCTGGTCCTCCCCGGCGAGCGGGTCCGGGTCGCGGTCCGCTTCACGGCCCACCGCGGGCTGTACCTGCTCCACTGCCACAACCTCGAGCACGAGGACCACGGCATGATGCAGAACGTCCTCGTGATCTGAGCCCGCCGCGGGACGTGAGTTCGGCCCCGGGGTCCCGGCCGCGACTGCCGGGCCCCGCGCCATTCTCGCTTCCGCCGCTGCCAGGCCGCGGGCCGCCTCCCGGATTCGCGGCCACCGGGCCGCGGGCCACCGTTCGGCTTCGCGGCCACCGGGCCGCTTTACGCCCCCGGCTTCGCGGCCACCGGGCCGCTTTACGCCCCCCGGCTTCGCGGGGACCGGCCCGAGGGCTGCCCCCCCGCGGTTCTCCACCGGTTTCTGCCAACCGGGAGTCTCGCCGGCTCCATTGGCAATCCGCGTGCGTCATTTGCTCGGTAGCTGCCAACCGCGCTCCGGGCCGAAAACCGTTGGCAGTTCCGTGACGTCATGGCGCACGCCGCTGCCAACCGCTGACCGGCCCGCCTCCGTTGGCAGCCCGGCGCGGACGTGGGGTTGCGGCGCTCGCCGGAGCAGGGGCGCCGGGCGGAATCTGGGCGTGCGCCGGGGCAGGGGCGTCGGAGCACGGGCGCCCGAGCACGGGCGCCGGGCCGAGACAGGGCGTTCGCCGTGGCGCGTCCGTCGGGCCGCGTCGGGGGGGTGCGCCGGAAGGTGGGCTCGTCAGGAGCTGCACGAAAGCATCGAACACCCGACCCGGTGGCGGGCCCACTCCGGGCGCTTCCCGGAGAAGCGCTCCCGTCCGGGCTGCTCCTCGTACGGGTGTCGGACCAGTTCGAGCAGCTCGTGCACCCGCGAGGGATCGCCCGCTTCCGCCAGGTCGATGGCCTCCTGGGCGAGCCAGTTGCGGAGCACGTACTTCGGGTTCACCCGGTGCATGGCGCTGCGGATGGCCTGCGGCTCCGTCCCCCCCCGGGCATCCGCCACCGCCTCCCCCCAGCGGACAAGCCACGCGTCGAAGCGGCTCCGGTGCGCCTCGCGCTTCCCCTCGTCGTAGAAGATGTCGCCAAGGGCGTCGACCCCCGGCACGGCTTCGGCGCGGGAACCGTCCCCGCCTGTTCCCGACCGGTCCCCGGCGCCGCCCTGCTCCCCGGCCAACTCCCCCAGTGCCCGGAAGAATCGGGTGAAGTCGACCTCGGCGTCGTGGAGCAGCGCGAAGCCATCGCGGACGACCGCTCGGGTGCGCTCGGAGGCCGGGTCCCCGGCGCGTCCCGACTGCCCGGCGTCCCCGGCGCCCCCTGCGTCCCCGGCGCTCCCGCTCCCGCCCGCATCCTCCGCATTTCCGGCAAGCCCGAACTTCGCCGCCGTCATTTGCAGGTAGCCGTCGTTGTAGCGGTCGACGTAGGCGTTCAGCCCGGACTCGAGGGGCTCGGTGCCGGGAAAGAGTGGCCGCAGCGCCTCGGCAAAGCGGACCAGGTTCCACTGCGCCACCGCCGGCTGGTGGCCGTAGCGGTACCGGCGCCGCCCCGCATCGGTGGTGTTCGGGGTCCAGTCGGGGTCGAAGTCGTCGAGCCAGCCGTAGGGTCCGTAGTCGATGGTAAGCCCCAGCACCGAGAGGTTGTCGGTGTTCATGACGCCGTGCACGAAGCCGACCCTCATCCAGTGCACGATCATTTCCGCGGTGCGCACGCAGACCTCGGCAAACCAGGCCGCGCGCCGCCCCGCGGCATCGCCCCCCTTCGCATCTCCGAACGCCTCGACCAGGTGCGGAAAGTCCCGGTCGATGGTGAAGTCCACGAGCCGCTCGAGGATCTCGAGCTCGTCGCGGGCGGCGTGGAGCTGGTAGTTCCCGAGGCGCAGGAAGGAGGGCGCCATGCGACAGACGATGGCCCCCGGCTCGGGGGCCGGGTTCCCGTCGTACATGACGTCGCGCATGACCGACTCGCCGGTGGTCACGAGCGAGAGCGCCCGGGTGGTGGGCACCCCCAGGTGATGCATCGCCTCGGAGCAGAGGAACTCCCGGATCGAGGACCGTAGCACCGCCCGGCCGTCGGCGGTTCGCGCGTAGGGCGTGCGC
>JBJHBX010000371.1:0-3566 GCA_050485725.1 Gemmatimonadales bacterium
AGGGGCGAGTCCACGTTGAAGCGGACCATCATCCACACGTCGCGGCCGCCCCTGAGCGAACCGCCGGTCTCCAACGACGCGAGCCCCGCGTCGAGCAGGGGCTCCAGCACGCCGAAGGCGTCGCGGTTCTGGAGCGGCTGGTAGCGCTCGGACACGATGCCGAGCACGGTCTCGCGGTCAGCGCGCACGGTCGCACACGCGCTCCTCGCTGACTGGTAGCCGTAGATGGGGACGCCGGGATACTGATGAACCCGCGTGTAGAGGGGGCGGACCTCCACCTCGAAATCGAGTCCCGCCACCTGCAACGCCTCGTCGAGCGACGGCGCTTCGGTGAGTAGGGTGCCTTCGCGGTGCCAGGGCGTCAGCCGGACGGAGAACATCGCCGCCCTTCCGTCCGCCCTCCGGTCGAGCTCGTGTGCCATGGGAACCTCCTTCGGTTCGGGGTGTGTCCTCGATCCCCTTCGGATCGAAGTCACCCCATCCCTCTTCTCCCCTCCGGTCCCGAGGCTCCCGAGCAGAAGCCCGAGGATGGAGGGGAGGCCTTTCCTCAGCTCGCGCGAAGTCCTCCGCAGAGCGAACAGCTTCGAGGGGAGGGCGGCGGTCCGGTGAGCTTCCCGCGCTTCCGCTGCCGGTCGATCCAGGTGGTGAGCAGTGCATCCTGGCTCACCTCCCGCAGGCGGCTCGGACGCAGGCCGGTGATGCGGTGGATGGCGTTCGACATCGTGAACTGGTCAGAGTAGCCCGCAGCAGCGGCCGCATCCTGGAGTGACCCGCCGCGCAGGATGCTTCGATGCGCACGTACGGCCCGAGCCAGCCTGATCCAAGCGGCGGGAGAGGGAACGCCCTCCGCCTGAAAGCGGCGCCCGAGAGTGCGCCGACTCAGGCGGACGCTCGGGGCGAAGCGGCTGACGCGGAGGGTCTCGGGCGGTGTGGTGAAGATTTTCCGCACGAGGCTCGCAACCTGACTTTCAGGACGGAGCACCTCGCAGTTGAAGAAGTGCTGGATTACGCGATCCGTCTCGGTGGGGGCCTCGTTCCGGGTCACCGGTATCCTCAACCCATGGACGGGCCGGGCGCCGGGGAAGGGGACGGGGGTCGTCGTGAGGTACATCCTCGCCTCCCGCGAAAGGGGTCAGGGTCGCTACGCGGTCTCCCGCCTTGCGAACCCTTTTCTCCTTGACGCGGGGGGAACCCGACACTTCAGCTCCAAGGCGGAGATCCCACAGGGGTAACGCTCGTCAGACCTTGCGCGGCTGGCGCCCGAAGGGAGGACGACAACCTCGTCGGCAGCCGGCATGAAGATGGCTCTGGCTTCCCCCGTGGCCGGATCCCCGGTACGTTTCGAGTGTAAGGGTCGTCGTCCGGACGGCCGCACCTCGACGCTGGAACGATGCTCCGACGCCTGATCGCCTCACTCGCGTTCCTTGCCATCACCCTCTCCTCAGCGGAGGCGGTGATCGGTGAGTTGCGTGATGGCGAGGTGCATCATGAAAGCTTGGCTGAGGCCGCCGCTCACGATCACGGCCTCAATGGCGAACGTGAACACGAGCATGGATCGCCCCATGGACCGGATCACCAGCACGGGACCTCCAGTGACCACTGCACCCACCAGCACGGGGAGCAGTTGAACGGAGTGGAAGTCCTTCTGGTGGCCGGTCCGCCCGAGACCTCCGTTTCGTTCTTCGAG
This sequence comes from Gemmatimonadales bacterium, assembly GCA_050485725.1. Lineage (GTDB taxonomy): Bacteria > Gemmatimonadota > Gemmatimonadetes > Longimicrobiales > Gaopeijiaceae > SKNW01. The sequence goes on from JBJHBX010000371.1 coordinate 1,688, forward strand.
CCTTCACTGCTTTCGGACCGGGCCACCGAGCCCTCCCTCCGCCCTCCCCGGGCATAGCCTCTTCCGGCGGTAGCGGGCTTTCCCCGTCGCCGCACCCGGTACTTCCCAACAACTGACCTCCCAGGCGACGTGTGCCCGGACGGTGCCGAGAAAGGCACTCGTTCGTGTAGGCACTACGCCTGGGCACAACGGAAGAGGCACGAATGCAACGATCCCTGTTGCTCGTGGCCTGTCTGGTTGCCCTGCCTGCGCTTCATGACGAAGCAGGCGCGGCACCGGTGCAGGCCGTCCCTCCCGGCCGTCTCGATGAGGCGTCCGCGGACACACTGAGCATCACCCTATCGGAGGCACAGCGTCAGGCGCTCTCCCGGAGCCCGGAGCTTCTCGCCGAGCGCCAGGATATCGAGATCGCGCGCGGCCAACTCACCCAGGCACGTGTCCTCGCCCCGAACCCCGACCTTGAGCTGAGGGCGCCGGGCGGCTGGTCGGACGGTGCAATCGGCGAGTTCGAGATCTTCCTGAGCCAGGAGGTGGAGGTGGCCGGGCAGAGACGCCGGCGGATTCGAGCGGCCGACTTTGGCCTGTTGCGATCCGAGGCCACCGTGGACGACGCGATCCGCCGGACGCTGGCGGATGCCGGCCGTGCGTTCTTCGAGGCGCTCGCCGCGCAGGAGCGGCTCGCTGTGGTAATCGAGCTCGACAGCCTCAACCAACGGCTGGTGGAGGTTACCCGGATCCAGGCCCGTGAGGGCGAGATCAGCGTCATGGACGCCAATCTCGCGGAGATCGAAGCGGGTCGAGCCCGTGCTCGGAGGCTCGCCGCGGAACGAGAAGCCGTGGCCGCCCGGCTGGATCTGCAACGGCTGATCGGGATCCCGCCCCAGCAGGAGATCCGGTTGGTGGCCGGTCCCGCGGACCTCGCGGAGCCCGCGGACCTGAATCCGGACGCTCTCCTCTCGCTCGCGCTGAATCGACGGCCGGACCTGGCCGTGTGGACCCGGGCCATGGAGGAGGCCGATGCGCAAGCCGCGCTCGCCCGCCGCGAGGCGATTCCCAATCCGCGCATCGGTGTTTTCATCGAGCGCGAAGAACGATTCCCGGCCGTCGGGGAGACCCCGGGTTCCCGTGCCGACCTCGGATCGCCCCGTGTCGGGTTCGGCGTGAGCCTGCCGATCCCTCTCTTCCAGCGCAATCAGGGAATCGTCGCCGAGAACCGGGCTCGCTCCGAGCAGGCACGATACCACCGCGAGGCGACTGAGCTGGCCATTCGGACAGAGGTCATGGCCGCGCTCGATGCCTACCGGTCCGCAGGCGAAGAAATCCGGGTGCTCGAAGAGGAGGTGCTCCTTCCCGCGCGCGAGAATCAGAGGCTTCTCGATGTCGCCTTTCAGGAAGGCAGGATCGCGCTCCCCACGCTTCTCCTGCTCCGCAATCAACTCCTCGATACAGAGCTCGGCTACTGGGACGCGTGGCTCGCCGCGCGTCGCGCACTGGTGGACCTGCAATCGGCAACGGCTACGCTCGGAGTGGAAACGGCTCCGGACTCGACGGGAGATCCGAGATGAACGATAGAAGTGGAGCGCAGAAGCAGCCCTGGATTCGGCGCGGTATGCTGCTGGTCGTCCTGCTCACCCTCGCCGCCTGCGGAGGAGCGCGATCCGGGGAGATTGCGGAGGAGGAAGATCACGACGACGACCATGATGTCGTCCAGTTGGATTCCACGGCCATCGCCATCGCCGGCATAACGCTCGTATCCGTGGAAACCGTTCAGACCACGAGCCTCCCGGTCACCGGAACCATCACGTACACCGCTGATCGGGTGAGCCACGTGGGGCCCTCCATCGAGGGCCGGGTCGTCCGCGTCCTGGTGGATCTGGGG
>JBJHBX010000372.1:0-3565 GCA_050485725.1 Gemmatimonadales bacterium
GTCCGGGGGTGCCGGGGCACGAATCCTTCTCGGTGCCGGCGGGCAGGTGTCGGTGGGCCGGTGTCGGCGGGCCGGTGCCGGTGGGCAGGTGCCGGTGGGCAGGTGCCGGCGGGCCAGGGGGACGGGAACGAAGTGGCGCGGCCGGAGCCGACGGGTCCACGACACACCTGGCCCGCCGGCCCTGCCGACAGCGGTCAGAGGCCCCCGACAGCGGACGCGCGCGACCCCTGCGCGCCCGCCAGCTCCTCGATCGCCTCGACCAGCAGGCCGAGGGTGCGGGCGTCGGAGGATCGGGCGGCCTCGCCCCGGAGCTCGCCGGCCAGCGAAGTCAGCGCGCCGCTTCGAGCGCCGGCCCCTTCCCGCTCCGCCGCCGCCAGCACCTCCCGCGCCGCCGCGAGGCGCGCCGCCGGGAGCCCGCCTGAGCGCTCGAGCTGGTCCAGGTGCGCCCGCGCCCGGGCGAAGGAGGGCGGCCAGTGGAACCGCGGCTGCCCCTGCGCGTTGAACTCGTCGAACACCACGGTCTTCGCGGCCTCGATCTCGTTCGCCGAGAGGTGGGCACTCGGCACGAGCTCGAAGACGTCGAGCCCCCGTGCGATCTCCGAGCTCACGATCAGCCCGTTGTACCAGTAGACCGACCAGCTACCGCCCATCTCCATGCGCTCGGCGCTCACCGGGCCCCGGTCGTGGAAGGCGATCTCGTACGGGCTCGCGGGGTCGGTGAAGTCGAAGACCGAGATCCCCCCCTGGTACCAGGCCTGCACCTTGATGTCGCGCCCGGGCACCGGGATCAGCGAGCCGTTGTGCGCCACGCAGTTTTCCTCCTCGGTCTGGGGTACCGGGAGCTTGTAGTAGCTCCGGAAGCGCATCCGGCCGTTTTCGACGCTGAAGATCGCGTTGGCACCCCATTCCATCGGGTCGTCGGCCCTGCACTTGGGCTGCCCGCCGCCGCCCCACTCGTCGGTGAAGATCAGCGTCGTCCCGTCGTTGTTGAAGGTCGCAGAGTGCCAGTAGGCGAAGTTCGAGTCGGCCACGGCATCGAGGCGCACCGGGTTCGCCGGGTCCCGGATGTCCAGGAGAATCCCGTACCCCTCGCAGGCCCCGCCGGCGAGCCCGATCCCGGGATAAACCGTGATGTCGTGGCACTGTGTCGGCCCCGGCTCGGGGGCGTCGGGATCGAGACCCATGGACTGCGCGACCATGAGGGGCAGGCGCTCGCGGAGCATCGTGCTGTCGGCGGCGGTGGGGGCGCCGGTGCCCCCGCGTGCCTGGACGATCTGCCGCAGGATCTGGTCGGCCTGTTCGTCCGGAAGGACCATGGACTCGCCCATGATCTCGATGATGAACGCCCCCCGCGCCCGCGCCTCGGCCAGGGCGGCGAGGTCGGCGGGGGAGGGCCCGTGTCGGGGCGGGGCCACGAGTCCCTCGAAGATCCGGGGCGAGCTGACGATGGCTGCGGCCTCGGGGTTCGCGAGGGGAACCCGGATCACCTCGATCCGGAAGAGCGCCGATTCCGGGTCCTCGTCGGGCATGGCAGAGACGCAGCCGGGAAGCTCCTCGGCGGGGCGCACCGGCGCCGATCCCGACACGTAGATGTAGACGTGGTCGGCGTCGCCCGGGTGCTCGAGCACGGTGTGCGTGTGCGAGCCGCGGCAGGTCTGCACGTTCGCGATGTACTCGGGGTTTGCGATGTCCGAGATGTCGAAGATCCGGATTCCCCGGAGGCGGTCGGGGCTCACGGCGGTCGCCACCCCTTCCGTGCCGCAGTCCAGGCGGCCCTCGAAGCCCTCGCCCGACACGAAGAGAAGGTTCCGGAAGACCGAAACGTCGCTCTGCGATGCGGGGCAGAGGTAGTCCCTAACGAGTACCGGGGACCGGGGGTTCGTCAGGTCCCAGACCATGAAGCCGTTGTAGTTCCCCTGGATGGCGTAGGGCCCGGTGAAGGCGAGGTCCGAGTTCGTGACACCGATGAAGTCGGGGGGCGGGGGTGTCGTCGACAGCATCCGGAGGTTCCAGATCGCCTCCTCGGCATCGAGAAGGCCGGCGCCGAGCCCGATCCGGGGATCCGGCGACGGGGGCATGAGGCCCGATGCGGAGGCGGCCGGTCCGCTCGCGCCCGGAGCGGAAGCGGGAGGGGTGGCCGACGAGGCGCAAGCGGCCACGAGGAGGGCCGCCGCGGCCCCGGCCAGGAGGGGGAGCCGCGGGGAAGAGCGGAGTGGGGTTGGCGATACGGTCATGGAGGGATTCCGGAGAAGGGGGTCGGGTCAGGAAAGGGGTTTGACGGGGGGGAGCGCTTCAAGCATCCGCTCCATGCGGGCCACCTCGGTGACCTGATCCACGTGGACGTCCGAGGCGAAGCGGAAAACCTCCTCGTCGCGCGCCGCGCCATCGGTGGCGAAGAGCTCGCGGACCATGACCACGGCCCCCCGGTGGTGCTCGATCATCAGCTCCAGGAAATGGCGGTCGAAGGCGGGGCCCCGCGCCCGTCCGAGCGCCTCGATCTGCGCCGGAGTGAGCATGCCGGGCATCGAGGCGTGGGCCTGCGCACCATGCGCACCGTGCCCGCCATGCCCCGGGTCGTGCACCACGACCCCGTTCGCGGTCTCGTGAACCTCGGGCGCCGGGAGGCCCCGGTCCTCGAGCCACCGCTGCATCGTCCTGATCTCGTCGCGCTGGGCGTTGGTGATGCGGGCCGCGAGGGTCTGCACGGATGGCGACGCGCCGTTGCCCGGTGCAAGGCGGGCCATGTCGAGGGCCTGCGCGTGGTGGTGGATCATGTCGTTCATGAAGCGGACATCGGCTTCGCTGAACCTGGTGCGGGCCGCCTCGATGCGGGCCCGGTAGAGGGCCTCGAACTCGGCGTTCGTGAGGGTGGAGCTCGATGCGGGGATGCTTGCCGTGGTGCCGCCTGCGTTCGGGGACGCTTCGGGGGATGTGAAGCCGGCCGATGCGCAGCCGGTTCCGCCCAGCGTGGCAAGCGCCGTCATGAGCACGATGGGCCCACGGGCCGGCGGACGGTTGCGTACCGGGGGTTCCGGGATCGGATCAGGCATGGCTGCGCTGCAAGTGCGGCGGGTGTTCGGGGAGGCCGGACGGAAGACACTACGGGCGCGCCCTGGCCCGGTTTCACCAGGTGCGGTCCCGGGGGGCAGTGGCGGCGACCCTGGGGGAAGGTGGCGGCGACCCTGGGGGAAGGTGGCGGCGAACCCGGTGCCGGTGACGGCGTTCGTCCTTCGGCCGAAAGCTGGAGTCGCAGGGCCCGGTGGGCAAGCGGCGGGGCCGCCGGGAACCGGGAACGGGATCTCTGGCCACCGCGACGGCGGGGTCGTAGCTTGCCCGTCCCGGGGCTCCGAAGGGCTGCTCGGCCCACGGATGCCTCGAAGCGACCCGGAGTGAACTCCGCCGGGAGCGCGCGCCGGCATGGATCGCGCACCCGCCGGAACATTCACCGCCACGGAACAGGCAAGCGAGAAGGGAAACCCGATGCCCGGGAGATGGAACCGCAGGGGGAAGGTCCGCCGCGCCGGCAGGGCGCTGGCCTTCGGCGTGGTCGTCGCGGTCGCCGGAT
>JBJHBX010000373.1:0-3561 GCA_050485725.1 Gemmatimonadales bacterium
ACCACCCCCAGATCGGTGACCTCGACAAGGATGTCGATCACGGGCTTCGCGCAGAGTCCCGGGACACTGGTACTCCCGATGTGGTGGATCCACACCGATCCATCCCCGAACACCTCCAGAAGTCGTGCGGCTTCTCGGCTGAAGGCAGCGGCCCAACCTGCATCATGCCCGACCACCCGTACCGGGTCGCCGGAGCTTCTGAGGGACATCATGATCCTGTGGTTCCTCCTCCCGCCGGTGCCTCAAGCGCCAGCGGCCGGTCGACCCCGGGAAGTTCGAAGCTGCGGTGAATGGCCGCCCCGGCGAGCCCCCTCCACGCGAGGCTGTGAAACCGGGCCTCCATCTCCCGGGGGTCCGCCTGATCACGGTGGGAGAGCCACCACCGCATCAGCTCGACAATTGCTGCCGCGAAGAACCGGGCCATCGGGGCTCTCGGAAGCGCAGTGACCGAGGTCACGGGGGCCATCGTTCCCATGCGTCGCTCGATGATTCCCGCGAGGTGCCCCGTAAGCAGGTCGAGAATGGGCTCGCGCAGGCTGGAGCGCTCCAGTGCAGCGCGAAAGTGTTGGCGTGCAGAGACATGGGCAAAGAGCTCCGCCACAGGCGCCAAGCGCCAGGAGGAACCAGCCGTCGCGTGGAAATCCCCCGCCAGCCGGTCGAGGTAGCGTTCGGCGTCGCTCATGAGCAGATCGTTCTTGTTGCGAAAATGAGCATAGAAGGTCGACCGCCCGACCCGTGCTCGCTTGAGGACCTCCTGCACGGTGATGTCAGCGAAGTCCCGGGAAAGCATGAGCTCCACCAGAGCGGTGCCGAGGGCTTTCCGTGTACGCAGGACTCGCTTGTCCTGCCGGTGTTTCCGAACATTTCGCGGGGGATCGTTCAGCATCTATCTCTCCCTGATGACGACGACTTGCTTGAAGGGTTAGGCTCCTTCTGATCGCAATGGAACCCTTGTCGGAGAGAGAAATGCGGCGGGAGGAACTCGGTGGATGGTGCATGATCGGTGGGGCGGTCCTGGGACTCGTCACAATGGCATTTCACCCCACGGGCACAGCTCGGCCCCTCTCCCTCCTGGTGGTCCACTCGCTTGGGATCCTTTCCCTCCCCATGGTCTTCTACGGCGGCTTTGCCCTCGCGCAACGACTGTCAGTCCGTGACCCGCTTCCGGAACTGGCACTCGCCTTCCATGGCGTCGCCGTCTTGGCCGGGCTACTGGCGGCCACGGCGAGCGGGTTGATGGCACCGGCCCTGGCGACACCCTCTACCGAACCGACCAGCATGCTCGCCATGGTCAACACCGGAATCCTGTCCTACAACCACATCGTCAACCAGTCGTTTGCGAAGCTGCTGGTCGCGACATCCTCCGTCGCGATCCTGCTTTGGTCCATATCGATGGTCCGACCACGAGGGAGATCGCGGGCCCTCGGGATCCTGGGCGGTGGCGTCGCTGTGACGACGTTGCTGGCCCTGTTCTCGGGCCAGCTCACGATGAACGTGCATGGGTTCGGCGCGGTGGCGATCGGACAGGCCGTCTGGTTCATCCTGGTGGGCACCGAGCTCCGAAAGGTCCCTTGCCAGCTGGGCATGGAAGGAGTCGGCCCCTGAGAAGGGGACCCCGGGGTCGGATCATTCCAGGCCGGGCAACATGGAAAGTACCCACCGAAGGTTCGCTCATTCGGACCTGGCTCCGGCTCGCTCATCGCCCCTGGATGCGAATGCACGGATCACCACCACCACGGATCCCCGCTTCCCCCCGAACGCCACCGCGCGATGGGCCTCGCTGATCTCTTCGAGGGGGAACACGGCGTGGATCGGGGGACGGTAGCATCCCTCCTCGGCCAGCCGGGCCAGGAGCTGCAGGTGCTCCTTCAGCCCCACGGCCGTCCCGCTGAAGATCCGGTGGCCCGAGGTGGCATGGATCCAGGGGACCGCCGCCACATCCCGCATCCGCGGAAAGAGCAGAACGAGCCGTCCTCCGGGCCGAAGCGCCCCCCGACTCCTGGCGTAGTGCGCGGTGCCGGCCACGTCGAAGATGACGTCGTATCGTTCCTGCCCGCGCGCGAAGTCCTGTTCCGTGTAGTCGAGCGCCTCGTGGGCCCCGAGGGCCAGGACCCACGCCACGTTCGCCCCCCGACATACCGCGGTGACGTGGGCGCCCCGGTGGCGGGCAAGCTGAACAAGCGCAGAGCCGACCCCTCCGGTGGCGCCATTCACGAGGACCCGTTCTCCGGGCTCCAGGCCCGTTTTCCACAGGAAGTGGAGCGCCGTCGTTCCCCCGAACGAGAGCGCCGCCGCCTCCTCGAACCCGAGTGTGCCCGGCTTCGGGACCACGAGACCATCCTCGTGCACGCGCACCCACTCGGCGTGACAGCCCATGGCCATGTCGGTGAAGACGACGACGGGTACTCCGGGTTGGAACCGCGTAACCGCATCGCCCACCCGTTCCACCACGCCCGCGCACTCCGTTCCGAGGATGGGCTGCCTGGGACCACGAACACCCAGCGCCAGGCGGATCATCCACCGGTAGCTCCCGGGCACATCCAGGCCCCGGACGCGTGCATCACCCGATGTGACCGTCGCGGCCGCAACGCGAACGAGGAGGTCGTGGGGACCCGGCGACGGCGGTGCGACCTCTCCGATCCGGACGACCTCGGGTGGTCCGTATCGTTCGCAGAGGGCGGCCCTCACGGTCGTTCCACCCGGAGTCCCCGAATGACCGGGGTCACTCTGGGAGGTAACTGTTTCCCCTCAGCAGGAGGCCGCGCGGCGCACCTCGAGTCCGTCCAGGATGAGCTCGAGGCCGTACTCGAACTCGTGCGCGAAATCGTACCCGGGCTTGAGGATATGCTCTCGTGCGAACTCGACCATGTGCGGATAGGCGTCTTCGGGAATGTTCTCGAGCAGGGATTGAGCCAGCTCCGCCGCCTCCTCCCCTCCTTCGAACCTGAAGGAGTTCTCCTGGAGAACGAACCCGTAGATGTAGCTGTCGAGGAGGGCGTAGGCATGGGCCGTGAGGGCCACCGAGAACCCTGCCTCCCGAAGCACGCCCACCGTGGCATCGAGGTGCCTGAACGACGCCGGCCCGGGATTCTCGCGAGACTCGAGAAGCCCCAACGCCCAGCGGTGACGCCGAAACGCGGTCCGCACCGAGTGCGCACGACGGCGCATCGCATCTCGCCAGTCGTCACCCTCGGGAAGGCCGATCCGGTCGAAGATGACGTCCACCATTCCATCGAGAAGATCGTCCTTGGACTCGATGTGGTGGTAGAGCGACATCGCCTCGACCCCGAGCACCCGCCCGAGGCGACGCATGCTGAGCGAATCGATTCCGACTTCATCGGCCAGCTCGATCCCGGCCGCGATGATCCGGTCTCGGGTAAGGGGCGCTCGTTCGGTGGTCGCTGACGCCTTCACTGGAAAGGCAACCTCGCTTGGGGAGGGTTGCTCCCGGACCGGGAAGTACGGGAAGCGGGGAGGCAACGCGCCGATGGACGATCGTGGGCGGCGATGCCTGCCTCCAATGTGCGATGCCTCCGACGGGCAGCCAAGTGGCGATGCTCA
>JBJHBX010000374.1:0-3558 GCA_050485725.1 Gemmatimonadales bacterium
CTGCTCGTCGCCGTCGACGACCGGATCACCCCTCCGAGCGGGTGCTCGATCGACGCCCTGATCCGGACCCTGTCGACGCTCGAGACGGAGCTGGGAATCGAGCTCGTGGGGAACGCGCCGGTCTGGTACCGGGACGCCGACGGTCAGCCGGTGCGGGTGAGCCGCCCCGCCTTCAAGGCGCTCGCGCGCAAGGGTGCGGTGACGGCCGGGACCACGGTCTTCGACCTGAGCCTCACGCGGCTCTCCGAGCTCCGGGAGGGCCGCTTCGAGGGGCCCGCCGGAGCGCACTGGCACGCCCGGCTCCTTCCGCGGTGAAACCGCGCCCCGCGGACGGTGGAGGGCTCAGCCGGGCTCGGTGGCCTCGCGGATCAGGTCGGCCAGGCTGATCGGACGGTAGCTGTCCAGCTCCCCGAAGAGGGGGTTCTCACCCGCGGCGGAGGAGGTCTGGAACAGGGGGTTCTCCCGGGCGGATCGGATGCTGACGAGGGGCCGGACCCTGGGGGCCTCCTCGGCCGCTTCAGGCTCGTCTCCCCCCCGGCCCAGCACGCCGCGCGTGAGCCCCCTGAGGGCACCGCGGGCGGCCTCCTGCGCGGCTCCGCGGGCCGCCTCGCCGGCGCCGGCGCGGAGCTGGTCTCCCATCGAGGCCGGCTCCCAGGCGATGAGCTCGCTCTGGTCCAGGCTCGCGCCGGGCTCCACCACGGCGATCACGGTGCGGCTGGCCAGCGTCGTGCCGTCGAGGGACTCCATGGCCTCGGCCATGCGCTTCACACCGGCGGCGATGCGCGGGTCCCAGACCGCCAGGAGCTCGGCGCCCGATTCCCCTGTCACCGGTTCGAGCGCCTCCGCGAAGTCCGCGGCCAGCGCCTGCATCGCCGGATCCTCGGCGAGGGCGGTCGCCCACTCCTCCATGAACGCCGCCTCGTCGGGGAAGTCCTGGCTCTGCCAGAGCTCGACGACGAAGGCGAGGCTGCCCCCCTCGGCGTCCTCCATCCCTTCGATCTCGCCCGTCGCCTCGACCTCGCCGATGATCACGTGGCGCTCGGCGGAGAACTCCCCGAAGCTCCTGCGCTCTCCGGTCGCCTCGGATCTGAGGGAGAAGTTCATCGTCTCCTCCATCTCGTCCATCGCCCGGCGGAGCTCCGCGAGCGCCTCGTCGCGTTCGGCTTCGGCTTCGCGCAGGGCGTCATCGGCCCCGGCCCTGGCCTCCGCCATCAGCTCTCCCATCTCCCGCGCCAGCTCGACGGACTCCTCGAAGGTGACCTCCATGTAGGTCTGCTGGTCGTGGTCGATGGTGATGAAGCGTCGGCCCTCGGCGTCGAAGATGACCGAGGTGGAGCCGTCATCCTGGCGCATCGTCCGACCGTGAATGTGGATCGCGTGCTCACTCCTGCGCTCGTCCAGCGCCCCGGTCACCCGGAGGACCGCGCCGAGCGTGCCCGGCATCTCGACCTGGGTGACCTGGGTCCACGTCATGGACCGGACCTGGGCCTCCGCGGGACTCACCGGAAGGAGGGAAGCCACGGAGAGCGCGGTGAGCGCGACGAGGGAGCGGGCGCATGTCTTCATGATGGATGACCGGCGTGACGGGGCGGGGAGGGAGCGACGAAGAGAAGGGGGAGGGGCGGAACCGGTCGCGGACCGGGTTCGCGAGGCGTGGTCGCGGGAGTTGCCGTCGTGACCGGACCCGCGCTCCATCGGAGCCTTCCACCCTCGTGGGTTCAGGGTAGGGCGCCCGGGGGGGTCGCGTCAAGCATCAGTGCGAGGTATCGGGCCGCCTCCGCTTCGCCCCAGAAGCGCGGGGATCCAGGGCCCGACGGCTCCACGAACCCCACGTGGCCCCCGGCACGGGTCAGCACCTCCAGCGTGCAGGGGTTCTCCGCGAGGCTTCGCCGCGGCACGGCGTCGCGGGGAAGGAAGGGATCGTCGAGACTGTGCAGGACGAGGGTCGGTGTCCGGATCCGCGGGATCACCGGCCCTGACGAGCAGCGCGCATAGTAGTCCCACGCGCCGTCGAAGCCGTGGAGTGGCGCCGTGGCCAGGTCGTCGAAGGCCCGGAGGGTCCGAGCCTCGCGCAGGCGGTCGAGGTCCAGCAGGGGTCTGAGCAGCTCCACCTTGGCCTCGACCTTCGAGAAGAGGGAGCGAAGGAAGTAGTGCGTGTAGATCCGGCCCATCGGGCTGCGCTCGAGTTCGCGGGTGCCCTCGGCCAGGTCGAAGGGGACCGATATGACCGCAGCGGCGTCGACGACGTCCGGTCGCTCGGCCAGGAGCCGCAGCAGGATGTTTCCGCCGAGGGAGAACCCGAGCGCCCCGAGCGGACGGTCCGGGTACCGCGCCCGCAGCGTGTCGAGCACGAAGGCGACGTCCGCGGTGTCACCGGAATGGTAGAACCGCGCCGTCAGGTTCGGCTCGCCCGAGCACGAGCGGAAGTTCATGCCGATGGCCAGCATTCCCCGCGCCTGGAGCTCGGCCGAGGCCATTCGCATGTAGCCCCGCCGCGTGGACCCTTCCAGGCCGTGCAGCACCAGGATCACCGGCGCGTCACCCCCGGGGTCCGGGGCGGCGTCGAGGTCCACGAAATCCCCGTCGGGCATTGTCAACCGCTCGCGGCCCCGGGGGTCGGGCCCGGAGGACTCGCCAAGGCGGGGGCTCCGGGCGCGCAGGAACTTGCCGACCACGGTCTGCAGGTTGGGACCGGCGAGCCAGGGCGCCTGGGCGAATTCCCGGGGGCGAAATCCCCGGTGCGGGTCCGGCGTTCGGTGGTGCATCAAGGCGGCGAGGTCGTCGGGAGGCGCCGGTGGCCACCCGGGCACGGGAGGGGAAGTGGGGCGAGTTGCCTCCGGGGAGTGTACCCGGAAGCGACCGGGACATCCACCCCGACGAGCGCGTCCGCGGGCCCCGGCCAAGGCATCCCCGGCTTCACGAAACGATGGTCGGCGGATACCTTGCGCGCCATGGCTCCTTCCCCCCGACCGGTTCGCGAGAGCTCCAGCTCCGACTCATCGGGGCATTATCCCCTTCGCGTGGCCGGCTCCCCCCGTCGGCACGCTCCCCCGATCCCCCCGGCGCTCGTGCTGGGAATCGCCGTGCTCGCCTTCTCATGGGCAGGCCCCCTCGTGCGCTTCACCTCGGCGCCGGCGCTCGGGATCTCGCTCTGGCGACTCGTCTTCGCCGTCCTCGTGCTGGCCGTGATCGTCAGCGTCCGCAAGGGGGGGTGGGGTCCCCTCGGCACCCTCGGGCGCAGGGACTGGATGCTGGCCGGAGGGGCTGGCGTCCTGCTGGCGCTCCACTTCTGGAGCTGGATCGCATCGGTCCAGTACACCTCCATCGCCTCGTCGGTCGTCCTCGTCTCGACCCAGCCCCTCTTCGTTGCGCTGCTCTCCGCGCTCCTTCTCCGGGAGCACCCGAGGGCCCTCGAGTGGCTCGGCATGGCGATCGCCGTGGGGGGCGCGGCCTGGATCGGCTGGGGCGATTTCCACATGGGCGGCACGGCGCTCCTTGGAGACGCCCTTGCGCTGGGCGCCGCCTTCCTCGCTGCGGCCTACTACATCGTGGGGCGGT
>JBJHBX010000375.1:0-3551 GCA_050485725.1 Gemmatimonadales bacterium
AGTCGGAGCGCTCCAGGGTGAACCGCTCGGTCGAGAAGTCGTAGAGGTCGCTCTCCGCCCGATGCAGGAACATCCCACCCCGCACCCCGAGCGAGACACTGGGGCGGTCGAAGAGGAATCCCGGGTCCCCGGAGGGAGGGGCGGCGCCGGGGAAGCTCCCCTGGCGCGCGTCCGCGGGTTGGGGGCCGGCGAGAAGGAGCAGGGCCGTCCCGAGGAGCGCGGTCCTCGCTGCGGCGCCGTGCCGTACAAGGCGCGGTGGCTGCGTGCGTTCGCCCCGTCCCGTCGAGGGACGGCGGGGTGCGGATCGGAGAGGCACGGACACCTCCGTAGTGCGGGAACCGTCCATGGAAGGTAGTGCTCAGGCGAGCGGAAGGTTCCCGTGCGTCGGAGGAGGTCGTCCGCGGCGGACGGAGCGGGTCAGTTGACCTCGATGGCGAAGCCGGCCCGCAGGGTCAGGTCGTCACGCCCCAGCGTCGACGGGGGGCGGGTGTCGCGCCTCCACTCCATCGACAGCGTGGTGCGGAGCCGCGCGGACAGGGGGACGAGCAGGGCCAGGTCGTTCAGGAGGCGGAGGTCCCCGAATTCCGAAACATCGGGCTGCACGTAGAGGATGTTGAGGATCCGCGCGCCACCCTCGAAGTCGTGCGAGAGCACGGCCATGTTCGTCATGCGTGCGACCCGGGAGGAGGATGGATCGTCCGACCCGATCCGGGCCGGGTCGAGCTCCTCCCACTCCAGCATGGCGCCCGTTCCGATGGCCACGAGCGAGCTCGGGCTCTGCACCAGGGTACGCCGCAGCCCGCTGCCCACCAGCCACCGGCTCCGGAGGAGGAGCGTCTCGTTCTTCTGGGCCTGGACGAAGTGGAAGGTCTGGGTCTCGGGCGAGACGATCCAGGAGTAGCGGAGCTGGGCGAACTGCTGGTCCAGGATCGAGCGGTCGTCGTTCGAGAGGTATCTCCCCCCGAAGATCAGCCGGGGCCAGTGCCGTCCCGTCAGCGTCCCCACCATCCCGGAGGCGGCCACGTCGAAGAGCCGGGTGTTCCCCCGCCGCAGGGAGGCGGACAGATCGATGCTGGCGTGGAAGCCCTCCACCTCGCCGAGCTGGAAGCGCTCGGTGTTGAGGATGGTCTGGGCCGGAGCAGGGCGTGGCAGGACGACGGCCAGGGCCACCAGGACCCAGCCGAGGTGCCGCTTCACGCCCCGCCCCACCCGACCGGAGCGGACCCTGTTCAGAAGGGCATCGCCTGGCTCAGGACCTCGGCCAGCTCGTCGAGCCGGGTGCGCATGGCCTGGGCATCCGGGTCGATGTCGAGCATGAGGACCATCAGATCCGCCTCGAAGCGGTCGATATGCGCCTTCACGTCCTCCCGCTCGAGCACCCGGTCCTGGGCCTCCTGCAGCTGCTGCTGGAGCATGCCGGCCTCACCCATGAGCTCTCCGAGCCTCTCGATGTCCTGCGCTTCCTGGGCGGCCATCGCCTCGACCTGGATCTGATCGAGGCGGGAGAGATGAGCCTCCGCCTGCGGGTAGCTCTCGAAGAACGCATCCACCACGATGTCGTTGATGGCGACCTGACGCTCCTGGAGTTCGTCGCTCGACATGAAGGCCTGCGTCTGGATCTGGCTGTACCGCTGCTGGATCTCCTGGTACTCCGTCATCATCTGCTGGATCTCCTCGGGGGCCTGTTGCAGGGGGGCCTGCTGGGCCAGGGCCGGGGAGGTGGCCAGAAGAAGGGTCAGGAGGGTTCCGCCGCCGAGTCGTGCGAGGACTCCGGTCCGGTCGGTCGCGTGTTGCATGGGGTCGGCTCCGTGGTGCGCGAGGGTCGATGGTTCGGCGATGGGCGCCCAGCCCGCGGATCGTCCGTCGAACTGGCCTCCCCGGTCGACGCCTCGCAGGACAACGCCTGGGCCGGGGATGTGGTCGTGGAACGGGGGTTCCTACCGGGGAGCGTCGCTCGTGTTCCGATCGGTCCCGTCCCGCCAGACGGTCTCGTACCAGTCCAGGAAGTCGCGGGTGGCGGCCTCCGAATAGAGGATCGGGCGCCCTCCCCGCTTCCGGATCCACTCCCCGTCCTCCACGTTGAACGCCCGCACGAGTACCGGCGTCTCGTGCGTCATGGCCAGGAGGGGGGCGTTGTCGTGGAGTCTCCGGATCGTGGAGATCACCACGCGGGCCCGGTCGGCTCCCGCAGCCCGCAGGATCTCCACATCCGATGCGTCGCCCCGCAGGACCGGGACACCTGCTTCGCGGATCCGCCCGACCAGCGCCGGGTCGTCATCCACGACCACGAGACGGCAAGGGGTGACGATGAGCATCTCGAGCAGCGCCCCTCCGTTTCGACCGGCCCCGACGAGCAGCACGTGATCCTCGGGGCGTTCCTCGAGCCGGGCGCGCCCTCGCAGGGGGTGACGTCGCATGAGTGCCCAGGTGACCCGGTCCGTCGCCAGGAAGGGCGTGAGCACCATCGTCAGGATCGTCGTGAGCGCGATCACCCCGAAGACCTCGGGGGAGAGGTGTCCCAGCACGACACCCTGGAGTCCCACGACGAGCGAGAACTCGCTCGTCTGCGAAAGGAGGAGTCCGGCAGCCAGTGCAGGGCGGGCGGAAAACCCTGCCCGCTCCGCGACGAGGGCGACGAGCGGGGGGGTGACCACGATCACGATGGCCGAGAAGGCCAGGGCATGAAGCAGGGCGGCCCCGTCGGGGAGCGGAAGGAAGGCCCCCAGTGCGGTGAAGAAGAGAGCACCGAAGAAGTCCGAGATCGACCCCAGGTTCCCGCGCAGGAGCGCGGAGACCGGAAACCCGGAGAGGGCGAACCCTGCCAGGAAGGCACCCACGACCAGGGGCAGGTCGAAGAGGTGGGCCAGCCCGAGGAAGGTGAAGAGGATGGCCAGGACGACGAGAAGGAGGGTCTCCTCGTCCCCCCGAAGACCGCGTAGGGCCAGGGGGGCGAGCCAGCGCAGGATGGCCCCCGCGAGGAGGACGAGCGCGAGGACCGCCGCGAGCCCCTCCGCGATCGCGACGACCCCGTCCGGGAGGCGGGTCACGACCGGGATGGCGAGGATCACGAGGAGGTCCTGAAGGAGCAGGACGCCCGTCACCAGGCGTCCGAAGGGCTCGAAGAACTGCCGTCGCCCCTGCAGGAGGCGGACCACCACGAGCGTCGAGGAGGCACTCAGGGCCAGCGCCACGTAGACGCTCGTCTCGGCCGAGTAACCGAGGAGGGAGGCTCCGCCCATCCCGATCGCCCCCAGGAGGAGGAACTGGACGAGCCCCACCTTCACCGCGGCTCCCTCCTGCCCTCGGGCGCGCTCGGGGTTCAGCTCCATCCCCGCGACGAAGACCATCACCGTCAGGCCGAGGATGAGCGCGTTCTCGAGAAAGTCCTCGGGGAGCGGGAGGAGGCGCGCGGCCACGAAGCCGGACGCGATCAGGAGCGGGATGGCGGGGACCCCGAACCGGCGCGAGATCCCGAATCCCACGGCGGCGGCGAGCAGGAGGAAGGTGAGCCCGGTCACGTCGAGAACACCCCTGCCGAACGGAGTTCCTCG
>JBJHBX010000376.1:0-3551 GCA_050485725.1 Gemmatimonadales bacterium
CCCTGGCCCGCTTCGAGGCCGTGGAGCTGCAGCTCGCGGACCCGGCCCTGTCGCGGGATCCGGACCGGATCCGGGCACTGGGAAGGGAGCGCGCCGAGCTCGAGCCGGTGCAACGGGCGGCGCGGGAACTCTTCGAGCTGGTCGAGGAGTGGCGGGGTGCCGTCGAACTCCGGGACCACGCCGACGAATCCGCCATGCGCGAGCTGGCCGGGTCCGAGGTGGAGGCCCTCGAGCGCCGGATCCGTTCGCTGGAGGAGCGGAGCCGGCGCCTTCTCGTTCCTGCCGACCCCCTGGCCGACCGGGCGGCGGTGCTCGAGATCCGCGCGGGCACGGGGGGGGACGAGGCGGGGCTCTTCGCCGCCGACCTGCTCCGCATGTACCAGCGCTACGCGGAGGGCCGTCGCTGGAGAATGGAGCTCGTGGACCTCTCCGAGGGGATCCCGGGATCGATCCGCGAGGCGATCTTCACCGTCCGCGGACCGGGCGCCTACGGCACACTCCGCTTCGAGTCGGGGGTGCACCGGGTGCAGCGGGTCCCCGCCACCGAGAGCCAGGGAAGGATCCATACCTCGGCCGCCACCGTGGCGGTGCTCCCCGAGGCCGAGGAGATCGACCTGGTCCTCGACCCGTCCAAGCTCCGCATCGACGTCTTCAGGTCTTCGGGCCCCGGCGGGCAGAGCGTGAACACCACCGATTCGGCGGTTCGGATCACCCACCTCCCCACCGGGGTGGTGGCCACCTGCCAGGACGAGAAGTCCCAGCTCAAGAACAAGGTGAAGGCGATGGGGGTCCTCCGCAGCCGCCTCCTCGACCGGAAAATCGCCGAACAGGAGAGCGCCCGGGCCCGCGAACGGAAGGCGCAGGTCGGTACCGGGGACCGGTCGGCCAAGATCCGGACCTACAACTTTCCCCAGAACCGCGTGACCGACCACAGGATCGGGCTGACGCTGCACCGTCTCGACGCCGTCATGGAGGGTGACCTCGAGGAGCTGCTCGACGCGCTGCGGCTGGCCGCCGACGAGGAGCGCCTCGCCGCCCTGACCATGGGGGACGCCGTGGAGCGCGCCGATTGAACGCCGGGGCGCCCCCGCGCTTCTCCGAGCCGGTTGCGCCCCCGGACGAGGGGCGCCCGTGGACCGTGCTTCACCTCATCCGCTGGAGCACCCAGTACCTCCAGGGGAAGGGTGTGCCCGACGTTCGGATCGACGTGGAACACCTTCTGGCCCACACGCTTGGCGTGGGAAGGCTCGAGCTCTACCTGCACTTCGAGCGACCGCTGGCCACCGAGGAACTGGATCGCTTCCGCCCCCTTCTCCTGGAACGGGCGAAACGGCGCCCGCTCCAGTACATTCTGGGTCGGGCGGCGTTTCGCGACCTGGACCTCGCGGTCGATGAGCGGGTGCTGATCCCGCGTCCCGAAACCGAGGAGCTCGTGGAAGCGGTGCTGACACGGGTGCGGGAGTGGGGGCGGGAAGGACTCGAGGCGGTGGACGTGGGAACCGGGAGTGGCGCCATCGCGCTGTCGCTGGCGCAGGAGGGCCCCTTCCGGAGAGTCTTCGCCACCGACCGCTCGCCGGCGGCGCTCCAGGTGGCCCGGGCGAATGCCGAGGCCGCGGGCCTGTCCCGGCGGCTGGCCTTCGCGGAGGGCGACCTGCTCGACGCGCTCCCCCGGGGGACCCGGGTGCAGGTGGTGGTGTCGAATCCGCCCTACGTGGCGGAGGAGGCGCTGGAGGGCCTGGCGCCCGAGGTCGGGGGCTGGGAGCCGAGGGAGGCGCTCGTGGCGGGGGACGGGGGGTTCGCCCTCGTCGAGGCGCTGGCCCGGAGCGCGGCGGAGGTGCTCGAACCCGGCGGCCTCCTGGCTCTCGAGATCGGGGCGGACCAGGGGGCGAGGGCGCTGGCGCTCCTCCGCGCGCTCCCGGCGTGGGAGGGGGCGGTGGTGCTGCGGGACCTGTCGAGGCGGGACCGGATCGTCCTGGCCACGAGGCGCCCGGAAGCGGGACCGGACGCGGGATCGACCCGCGGCGGAACGAGAGGAAGCGGGATCGAAACGAAGGGCGGAAGCTGATGTCGAAGATCGAGGAGATGGCGAAGGAGCTCGGACAGGCGCTCGGCCGGACCGAGGAATACCAGGCGTTCAAGCGGGCGGCCGAGGCGGTCGACGACGACCGGGAGCTGGCGGAGCTGAAGAGCGCGATCCAGCGCCTCGAGTCCGAGCTCATGACCACCCTTCGCGCCGGGCAGGAGCCCTCCGACGAGGACAAGGACCGCTACGAGGCCCTGGCCCGCGACCTCCAGTCCAAGGCGGCCTACCAGCGGCTCGTGGCCACCCAGGCCAACTTCGACAGGATCCTGCAGCGGGTGAACGAGACGATCTCGAAGGGGATCGAGGACGGTTCGCAGGGGCGCATCATTCTCCCCTCCTGAACCCCGGATGCCATCGCTCCAGGCCCTTCGCGGGCCCATCTATCGCATCATCGAACCGGCCACCCGGGCCCTGATCCGCTGGCGGATCCACCCGAACGCGATCACCACCGCGGGCTTCGTGGTGACGCTGCTCGCCGGGTACCTGTACCACCTGGACCACGTCCGTTGGGCGGGGCTCTGTGTACTCCTGGGCGGGCTTTCCGATATCTTCGACGGTCGGGTGGCGCGGGAGAGCGGGCTCGCCTCCAAGTTCGGGGCCTTCTACGACGCGACGCTGGACCGGATGAGCGAGATCGTCGTCTTCATCGGGCTGATCTCGCTCTACAACCAGTATGGCCGGGAGATGGCCGACGTCTGGATGATCTACGTCATCGCCGTCGCCATCGGGGGTTCGCTCATGGTGAGCTACACCCGGGCGAAGGCGGAGGCCCTGGGGCTCGACTGCTCCGTGGGCTTCATGCAGCGGGCGGAGCGGCTTGTCCTTCTCGGCGGAGGGTCGCTCTTCTTCGGGCTCATGTGGAACGGGCTCGTGCTGAAGGGGATCCTGATCCTCGTGGCGGCGACCACGGTTCTCACCACGATCCAGCGCATCGTCTGGGTCTACCGACAGGCGGCGGGGGTTCCTCTCGACGAGGGGCCGGCTCCGACGCCTCCAACACGAACGAAGCAGAAGACGGAGTGACGCGCGTGAGCGATCGACCGGAAGTGCGACCCGCGAACGGACGCCTCGGCATCCTTCTCCCGGGATTCGGAGCGGTGGCCACCACCGTGGTGGCAGGGGTGGAGGCGACCCGGCGCGGGCTCGCGAAGCCCATCGGGTCGGTGACCCAGATGCAGACGATCCGCCTGGGGAAGCGGACCGACGGGCGCTCGCCCCTGATCCGGGACTTCGTGCCCCTGGCGGCGCTCGAAGACGTGGTCTTCGGCGCCTGGGACCCGATTCCGGACGACGGCTACGAGAGCGCGATCCAGGCCGGCGTGCTGGAGCGGCATCACCTGGACCCGATGGAGGACTTCCTCCGCTCGGTGAAGCCGATGCCCGCCGTCTTCGACAAGGCGTACGTGCGGCGCCTGGACGGGCCAAATGTAAAGACAGGTAGCAACAAGTTCGAGCTCGCCGGGCAGCT
>JBJHBX010000377.1:0-3543 GCA_050485725.1 Gemmatimonadales bacterium
GTGAGGCTGAAAGGCGTCACCACCATGTTGACCCACGGATTCACGCAGGGAGGAAGCTGCTTCTTCTTCGGGGTCACGGCGACCCCGAGGAACTTCCAGCTGCCGGCCTGGTCGGGGTTGCGGATCAGGGTGATCGAGTCGATCCCCGGGGCCATCTCCACCTTGTCCCTGCTGAAGGTGAACCTGGCCTTGCCATCGGTCCCCACCTCCATGGATACCATGATGGAGGCCGCCGTCTCTCCCTTCGCGTGGTCCTTCGCCTTGAACATGGACATCGTCGATGCTCCTCTCCCGTTGAAGGTGATGCTACCGCGCCGATGCGCGGCCGCTGACGAGCCGGATGAACCCGGGCTCCCTGTAGCCAAGCCGATTCAGCGGTTCGAGCACCGCTTCCGCCGCCTGCGCCTCGCCGGTGCGCAGGAGGACCGAGGCCCACAGTCCCCGTACATCGAGCTCGGGGGATCCTTCGGTGAAGGGCTCGAGCTGTTCCCGCGCCTCCCGCCAGGCGGAGCCGGCATCGGCGGTCCGGCCCTGGGCCCCGAGGGCATCGCCCTGGAGGACGAGGGTCTGGGCCAGGTCCAGCCGGGCGCGGCGGTCGCCGGGTGCTTCGTCGAGGCGGGTCTCGAGGATCCTGCGTGACGCCGTGAGCTCGGCGAGCGCGGCCGCGACGTTGCCCTGGCCGAGCCAGAAACGGCCGACGGCCTGCCGGCTGGCCGCGAGGCCCCGCTGGGGCCGGGGTGCGGACGGCTCCGCCGCGAGGAGCCCCTCGAAGGTGCGAACGGCTTCCTCGAAGAGCGGGAGGGCAGGGGCCGACCCGGTGGCGTGCAGCCGCGCCCCGCCCAGGTCCAGGAGCCGGCTGCCCAGCCCCGCCTGCCACTCCTGGTTCGCCGGGTCGTGCCCGACCAGGGTACGGAAGAGCGCGAGTGCCGCCTCGAACTCGCCGAGCGCCTCGTGCACCGAGCCCTGGTCCATCAGCCCACGGCCGACGAAGGCGTGGGCGATCGCGAGGTGCTCCAGCATGGGGATGTCGTCGGGCTGCTCCACGACGAGGGAGTCCTTGATGGCGAGCTCAGCCCGGAAGCCTCCCGTCGCCTCGTCGAGGCGCCCCAGCTTCTGGAGCACGACGGCGACCTTGTTCTCGTGGATCGCGACGTGGAAACGGCGGTCCCGGTTCGCCGGGTCCCGCGCCGCCAGCAGGCGCGCATGGTCCCGAACCTCGCGAAAGGCATCCAGTGCCTCGTCGAGCGCGCCCTTGGCCTCGAGCACTGAGCCGACGTTGCTGTAGGCATTCCCGAGTTCCGACTGCCAGTCGTCGTTCCCGGGGTCCAGCCTGACCAGCTCCTGCATCAGCCGCTGGTTCTCCCGAAACTCCTCCAGTGCCGGGTCCAGCTCCGATCCGAGCCAGTGCACGTAGCCCACCCAGAAGTGGCTGTGCGCACGTTCGAGCTGCCATTCGCCGTTCATCGGGTCCCGACGTGCCAGGGTTCGGGCCAGTTCCTGCGCCTGGAGGAACGCCTCCATGGCCGGCTCCAGGTTGCCCTGTTCCAGCCGGACTTCGCCGAGCTGCCGGATCGCTTCCGCGCGCCGAAGGATCTCCTCGTCGGTGAGCTCGGCTTCGGGAACGGCGGCGAAGTAGACGAGGGCGCGCTGGGCGACCTCGTCCAGGATGTCGAGGCGGCCCACGGGCGCGAGCTGGCCACGCAGGTCGCCGAGCATGAAGCTGATCAGCCCCTCGGCCTGCGCCTGACGCGCCACCGCGAGGTCCCTCGCCGTGGCCACGCGATCGGCCTGCACCGCCATCGCCCCGGCAAACAGCACGAGGAGCACGGCCAGGGTAGCGGTCGAGATCACCCCGACCCTGTGGCGCCTGACGAACTTCCGGGCGGCGTAGGCCCGGCTCGGGGGACCCGCGACCACGGGGCGGTCTTCCAGGTGCCGTTCCAGATCCGCGGCGAGGTCCGTAACCGTTCCGTAGCGCCGCTCCCGCTCCTTCTCGACGGCGCGCATGACGATCCAGTCGAGGTCACCACGGAGCCCCCGGAGGATCGCGTCCGGCGACCCGCCGCGCCGCTCCGCGAGGCGTGCCTGCTCCTCCTTCGGGAGCCCCGCGAGGCGCGCGCTGGGCGAGGGAGGATCTCCGACCGCGTGCGTGGCGAGGAGGGCAACGCCACGGTATGCGGATTCCTTGAAGGGAAGCACACCCGCCAGCAACTCATAGAGGAGCACGCCAAGCGAGTAGACGTCCGTCCGGGTATCGATGTCGAGGCCCGTGTCAGTAACCTGCTCCGGGCTCATGTAGGCCGGGGTTCCCACGTAGTGCTCGACCTGGGTCAGGGGAGCGCCCCCAGCGACCGTTTCGACTGCGCGCGCCACCCCGAAGTCGATGACCTTGCACGAGGCCTCCCCATCCACCTCACCCGCCAGGACGTTGGACGGCTTGAGGTCGCGGTGAATGACACCCTTCTGGTGCGCATGCTGCACGGCCCGGCAGACCTGCACGAAGAGCCGTGCCCGGGCCCGGAGACCCAGGCGGCGCCGGTCGCAGTACTCGGTTAGGGGCTCGCCATGGACCCGCTCCATCACGAAGTAGGGTCGGCCCTGTTCGGTGGCTCCGGCATCGAAGACCCGGGCGATGCCGGGGTGCTCCATCACGGCCAGCGACTGACGTTCGGTCTCGAAGCGGGCCATGACCTGCCGCGTGTCCATGCCCGGCTTCAGGATCTTGAGCGCCACCTCGCGTCGGACGGGTTCGGTCTGCTCGGCGAGGTAGACGACCCCCATGCCACCTTCGCCCAGGACCGACACGATGCGGTAGGGGCCGATCCGTTCGGGGTGGCCGCTCCCGGACGGGACTCCGCCAGGACCGGGACCTCCGCCCTCGAAGGCGGGGCCGGGCCCGCCGGACGGGGACGCTGGCGAGTCATGCATGGTTCGGAGACATCCAGCGCACGGGTTACGCTACCGCGGCCCCGGAGTTCGGCGGGCGCGCGGGTGGAGCCTCTGGCGTCGAAGGGCACGGGCGGCACGCGGCCTCCGCCACGGACCCGGCCGAAAGGATCCTGACAGCGCTCTCCATACGATACACCCACCCCACCCCACGCCCCAATGCTTTTCTGCGGCATCGGGGCGAGGTCCGCATCGCGGACCGGGCACGGGCGGGGTCCGCATCACGGACCGGGCACGAGCGGCGTCCGCCCAGCGTGGTTCCGCGCCCTGCCCCTCAGCCGGCGTCGATCCTTCCCGGACGCCCGGCGTCGCCCCGGCGTTCCGCCTCACGGCAGATCGATCGCAGCATCGAACGGCGGATCAGTCCGCTGCCAGGGCGCACGAGAAACCAGTAGATCCTGAACCGGGCGCGCGCATCCGGTGCACACAGGACTCGGGTCTCCGTGCGGAGCAGGGACCCCTCATCCCCCAAGGGCTCGACAGTGAAGCTCCAGCCCGCAATGGCGTACCCCGGCGGTGGACCGGCCGCGAAATGCGCTTCCGATACGTCCGCAGCAAGGTCGCCCCGCGGTGTCCAGAACCGCCCGAGCAGCCCGA
>JBJHBX010000378.1:0-3522 GCA_050485725.1 Gemmatimonadales bacterium
TCCGCCAGGTGCACGACCACGTAGGGTCCGTCGTGGTCGACCAGCGGGGCCTCCAGGCGGATCTCCCGCTCCAGGGCGCGGGTGCCGAAGACGACGCCGTCGCCCACGTCGAGGAGCCCCGACTCGTGTCCGTTCCCCCCGAAAAGGGCCGGGGCCTGCTGCGCCTCGACCGGGCGGAAGAGGCCCAGGAGGGCGGCGCCGGCGAGGAGGAGCACCAGCACGACGGCGGGTGCGGGGGGTGGCGCCTGGTCCTTCGCGTCTCGCTTCGTCATGGATGCCCCGTGTCGGATCTCGTAGGTGCGGGCGACGATGCCGCCCAGCACGAACACGATGGAACTGTAATAGATCCAGAAGAAGAGTACAGCGCCAGCGGCCAGACCTCCATAGGCGTTGGAGTAGTCGGCCACCGAGGTGACGTACCAGGTGAAGAGCTCCTTCAGGAGTTCGAAGCCCAGGGCCGCGAAGGTGGCCCCTGCCACCGCCGTGGCGAAGCCGACCCGGCGCGCGGGCACGAAGCGGTAGAGCAGGAGGAAGAGGATCCACGCGGAGCCGAAGGAGAGCCCCCTCGCCACCAGGTCCCCCACCAGGAGCGCCGCGCGCCCGTCGGCGGCGAAGAAGATCGTGCCGACCGCCTCGAGGGTCCGGACCCCAACGGTGACGCCGAAGTTGAGCAGGATCAGCGTGGAGCCGAGGAGCACGACCACCAGGTCGAAGAGCTTCCCCCGGACGATTCCCCGCTCGGCCTCGAGGTCGAAGAGCTGCCGGAGCACCACCCTGAGCGTGGCCACGAGACGGGTCGAGATCCAGGCCAGCACGACGGCGCCGATCACCGAAAGTCCGGCGCGATCGGCCACGAGCCCCTCGAGGAGGCGGTCGACCAGGTCCCGGAGGCCCACGGCCGAACCGGGTGGCAGGTAATCGAGGACAACCTCGACCACGTCGGGGCTGACGCGGCCGAAGCGGTCCCCGACCAGGAACCCGGCGACTCCGGCGGCCAGGATCACGAGGGGGATGACCGCCACCAGCACGTTGAAGGTGATGGCGCCGGCCAGGAAGAAGAGGTCGCTCCTCCCGACGCGCTTGCCGAACTCCTTCCAGAAGGCGAGGGTGGCGGACCAGCGCTCCTTCAGGTGGCCGGCCACCCCCTTCCCCTCCCCCCCGGGGGTCGAGGTCAGGAGGCGCCCCCCTCCTCCTTCGCCGCTTCACGAGCCGCATCCACCCCGGCCCGGTAGGCCGCCTTCGAGCGCTCGATCTTCTCCTCGAGCTCGGCCCGCGCCTCCTGCGCGGACACCTTGCCCGACTCGACGGCCTCCTTGACCGCCTCGACACGCTCCATGAGCTCCTCGCGCGCCTGCTCGAGCCGCTCCTCGATCTGGGCCTGCGCCTCGCGAAGACGCTCTTCGGCGGCGTCCCTGAGGCGGACGGCCCGTTCCTTCAGGTCGGCCTGGGTCTCCTCGCCGGAGCGGGGCGCGTACAGCAGGGCCAGCCCGGCCCCGAGCAGGGCGCCGATCAGGAACGGTCCGACGCCGCTCCCCGAATCCCGCTCGATGATGAAGTAGGGCGTGTCGTCGCGGTCCCGCATGTTGAGCCTCCAGCTGGTCGTGGAACGATTCCGGGGTGCCGACCCGATCGGAAATCTACCGCTTTCCGACCCGGCAGGGGGAGTCCGAACAGGGTACCTTGCGCCCCGGCAGGGAGTTCCGCGTCACCGCAGGACCGGATCCCGCCGGCGTGTGGTCAGACGCGGGCGTCTCCGCCGTCCTCGGGGGCAAGCTCCGGGGTCTCGACCCCCTTCCGCCCCAGGAGCCCGTAGGTGAAGCGCTTCCCGGCCTCGACGCCCGGCTGGTCGAGGGGGTTCACGTCGTAGAGGGCGCCTGCGAGGATCGTGGCCACCTGGAAGAGCATGAAGAGTTCCCCCAGCGCCCGGGCGTCGAGCCGGTCGATCTCGAGCACCGCCGAAGGCCGGCCCACCTGCCTGAGTGCCTCGGCGGTTGCGCGCCGCTCGGCCTCGAGGAGTGCCTCGAGGGTGTGCCCGCCCAGGTAGGACAGGGCTTCCTCGTCGGGATGCCGCCCGGGGATCGGCACGGCGTCGGGGCGCTCGCGCACCCTCAGGAAGACGACGGCCTTGTCTCGGGGACCCTCCATGAAGAGCTGGAGGAGGGAGTGCTGGTCCACGGCCCCGAGGGCCGCGAGCGGCGTCGGGCCCGTCTCGACCACCGCACCGGCGGTGCTCCGTGCCTTGCCGAGCGACTCGCCCCAGAGTTGCTGGAACCAGAGCGCGAAGGCGCGGAGCGGGTCCCCGTAGGGCATCAGGACGTGAACCGAGGCGCCCTGCTCAACGTGGGCCGTGTGCAGGAGCACCGCCAGCAGCCCCGCGGGGTTCCTCGCGAGTTCCGGCCGGCGGCAGCGTTCGAGCATGTCGGCGGCCCCGCCCAGGAGTGCCTCGAGGGAAGTTCCGGTGACGGCGGCGGGCAGAAGACCCACCGGCGACAGGACCGAGAAGCGACCGCCGACGTTCGGGGGCACGGCAAGCGCGGGGATCCCCCGGTCCCGGGCCAGGCGCCGGAGGACGCCGCCCTCGGGATCGGTGGTGAAGAGGAAATGCCCCCGCACCTGGTCGGGCCCGACGGCACGCTCGACGACCTCTTCGAGCACGAGGAACTGCGCCATCGTCTCGGCCGTCGATCCCGACTTGCTGACCACGTTGAAGAGGGTACGGCGCGGATCCACCCGGGCCAGGAGCGCGGAGACCGAGTCGGGATCGGCGTTCTCGAGGAAGTGGAGGCGGGGGTAGTGCTCCCTGGCCTCGTCGTCGAGCACGTTCCAGTGCGGTCCCAGGAGGGCGTCGGCCACCGCACGCCCTCCGAGGGAGGAGCCCCCGATGCCCACCACCACGAGGTCCTCGAACCACTGCCCGAAGGAGTCCGCAAGCTCCTGCACCGCATCGCGTGCGGCGGTGTCGCCTGGAAGCGCGGTGAAGCCCAGCTCGCCGGCTGCCTCGCGTGCCCGGAACACCTCCATGGCCCCGTCGAAGCGGGCGGCCAGCTCCCCGCCCGGGGCGAGGCGGCGCGGATCGATGCCGCGGCCCGGTCCCAGCGCGGGTGCGAGAAAGTTCGCGTAGGCGAAGGAGAGGGGGGCCGGGGATCGGGGATGCGAGGCGTGGGGGTCGTTCATCGGGAGCTCGGCCGATCAGGGGTGGCGGGGGTCCCGACCAGGTCGGGCGCGGCGGGCGCCGGCACTTCGTCGACGGAGCCGTCCGCGTGGAGTCGCACCGTGAGCCCGTCGTGGGCGGGACGGACCCCGGAAGGAAGGGCGGCGGCGAGGGTGGCGTGGTCCAACCGATGGGTCAGATGGGTCAGATAGGTCATTTCGGCGCCGACGGACTCGGCGGCCTCAACCGCCTCCTCCACGTTGAAGTGGTTCGGATGCGGGTCCCCGAACCAGAGAGCGTTCAGCACGAGGAGCCGGACGCCCCGAAGCCGGTCGCGGACCGGATCGGGGAGCCGCTTCGCGTCGGTCACG
>JBJHBX010000379.1:0-3520 GCA_050485725.1 Gemmatimonadales bacterium
GTACCAGGAGGAGGTCCAGATGGAGGTCGAGGAATCCGGCTGGGACGCACTCGGACCTGAACCCGAACCCGAACTCGAACCCGGGGCCGGGGACGAGGCGATGGACGGGGGCATCGCGGAGCTGGATGGCGCCGCTGTACCCCGCGACGTGGCCGCCATCGTCGCGGAGCGACCGGTCGGGGCCTGGTTCGAGGACCTCCTGGCGTGGGCGCCGGGGGCCGTGCCGATCGAACGACTCGCCCCTTCGGACCTCCCGATCGAGGATTTCGAGGCGCCCGCCATCGCATCCGTTCCCGGATCCTCCGAGGCCGAGGCGGCCGTGCCTCCGGGACCGGTGGACCCTCCCGAAGCCGACATCCCCGAGGATCCGGAGCCCGCATGGGCGGACACGTCGACCCCGGACGCCCTCGTGGCCGAGGCCCCCGCGTCGGGGGCGCCGGCGGGTGGAGGGGAGGTTGCAGGAGCTCCGGACCCCGTTGAAGACCCTGACCGGGAGGCCGCGGGATCCCGGTCGTCCGCGCCTGAAGGGTTCGAGGGGCTCGACGACTTCCAGGACTGGCTGAGGAGCCTCAGCCGGTGACCTCCACCCCGGCGACGGACCCGGGGTCCCTGGCGATCGGAGTTCTTCACGGCCCGAACCTCGGCCGACTCGGGAGCCGGGAGCCGGCGGTGTACGGGTCCACGACGCTGGCCGGGATCGACGCCCGGATCGAGGACCTGGCCGCCGAACTGGGGGTCCGGGTCGAGGCCTTCCAGTCGAACCACGAGGGCGAGCTCCTCGACTGGATCGAGGCCGCGGCAGACCGGGTGGACGGCTTCCTCGTGAATCCGGGCGGGCTCACGCACACCTCGGTCGTCCTTCGCGATGCACTCCTCGGAACCGGGCTCCCCTTCGTCGAGGTCCACCTCTCGAACACCGCCGCGCGCGAGCCCTTCCGGCACCGCTCCCTGCTCTCGGATCGCGCCGTCGGGGTGGTTTTTGGATTCGGCACCGAGAGCTATCTTCTGGGATTGCGCGGCCTCCTGGCCCGCCTCCGAGACTGATTACCCGAACCCCCGGCTTTCCCGCCATGGCGAGCACGGCAGATTTTCGAAACGGCCTGGTCCTGGACATGGACGGCGTCCTCTGGACCATCATCTACTTCCAGCACGTGAAGCCCGGAAAGGGCGGCGCGTTCGTGCGGACCAAGCTGAAGAACGTCCTGACGGGGCAGGTTGTCGAAAAGACCTTCCGCGCCGGTGAAAAGGTCACCGATGTCCGGCTCGAGCGTCGGCCGGTGACGTACAGCTACACCGACGGGCAGTTCTACCACTTCATGGATGCCCAGACCTTCGAGATGATCCCCATCGATGCCGAACTGATCGGGGACCAGCTCAAGTACCTGAAGGAGAACATGGAGTGCGAGGGGCTCGTCCACGCCGACCGCGTGATCTCGGTCGAGCTGCCGCAGTTCGTCGAACTCGCGGTGAGCCAGACCGACCCCGGCGTCCGGGGCGACACCGCCCAGGGCGGAACCAAGCCTGCGACCCTCGAGACGGGCGCCGTGATCCAGGTCCCGCTCTTCATCGAAGAGGGGGAGGTGGTCCGGGTCGATCGTCGCGAAGACAAGTACCTGGAGCGAGTCTGATGATCGATCTCGAATTCGTGGAGAAGCTGATCCGGGCGATCGACGCGAGCACCCTCGATTCCATCGAGATCGAGCGAGGTGGTACGCGGATCCGGCTGGCCAAGTCGGCCCCGGCCGGCGCCGGATCCGTCACCCTGGCCCCGACCGTCGCGCAGCCGGTCCCCGCGCCGGCCCAGGCCACCGCACCGGCGCCGACCTCGAGCCCGCAGCAGGTGCCTGCAGCGGAGCCCGCTGCCGAGGCCCCGGCCGCGAACAACTGGGTCGACGTGACCTCGCCGATGGTAGGGACCTTCTACCGGGCCCCGTCGCCGGAAGCCCCTCCCTTCGCGGAAGTCGGCTCCCGGATCCAGCCCGGCGACACTCTCTGCATCATCGAGGCGATGAAGCTGATGAACGAGTTCGAGGCGGAGCTCGAGGGTACGGTCCGCGAGGTGCTGGTCCAGAACGGCGAGCCCGTCGAGTACGGCCAGGTGCTCTTCCGCGTCGAGCCGGCCTGACGCGGCACCCGGAGCCGGCCGCGACCCGGAGCCCGTCGCGCAGCAGGGGCGAGGGGTGCCCGCGCCGGCGCATCATCGGGTCGGCGGGCACCGCCCCCGACCCGGACCGGTGACCGCTCCCCGCCTCGGCCGCTCCCGCCTCCCGAACCCCGGAACCCGGAATCGCAATCGTGTTCAAAAAGGTCCTCATCGCGAACCGCGGCGAGATCGCCCTCCGCATCATCCGGGCGTGCCAGGAGCTCGGCATCCGGACCGTGGCCGTCTACTCGGAGGCGGACCGCGAGTCGCTGCACGTGCGCTTCGCAGACGAAGACATCTGCATCGGGCCCGCGGCATCGAGCCAGTCCTACCTGAACATTCCCAGGATCATCGCCGCCGCCGAGATCACCGGCGCGGAGGCGATCCACCCGGGCTACGGCTTCCTGGCCGAGAACGCGGACTTCTCGGAGATCTGCGCCAAGTCGAACCTGGTCTTCGTGGGCCCCACGGCCGACCAGATCCGCGCCATGGGCGACAAGGCCACGGCACGCGCCACGATGATGAAGGCGGGTGTCCCCACGGTTCCGGGCTCCGAGGGGCTGGTCGAGGGGTGGGAGGAGGCCCGCGGGCTGGCGGACCGGATCGGCTACCCGGTCATGATCAAGGCGTCGGCCGGAGGCGGAGGGAAGGGGATGCGGATCGCCCACGACCGCGACACCTTCCCGAAGCTCTTCGAGGCGGCGCGCACCGAGGCACGAGCGGCCTTCGGCGACCCCTCGGTCTACCTCGAGAAGTGCATTCTCCGCCCGCGTCACGTCGAGATCCAGGTCTTCGGCGACACCCACGGTCGCGTCGTGCACCTTGGCGAGCGTGACTGCTCGCTCCAGCGCCGCCACCAGAAGCTCGTCGAGGAGGCGCCGTCGCCGGCCCTTACGCCCGAGATCCGTGCAGCCATGGGTGAGGCCGCGGTGCAGGCCGCGAAGGCCATCGACTACGTCGGCGCGGGCACGGTGGAGTTTCTCCTGGACACGGACGGGTCGTTCTACTTCATCGAGATGAACACCCGGATCCAGGTGGAGCACCCGGTGACCGAGGTCACCACCGGCTTCGACCTCGTGAAGGAGCAGCTTCTCGTGGCAGCGGGCAAGCCACTCTCCTTCCCGGACGAGGCCGTTGTCCTGCGCGGGCACGCCATCGAGTTCCGGGTCAACGCCGAGGACCCGGACCGGAACTTCCAGCCTTCACCCGGCACGATCACGACCTTCCACCCGCCCGGGGGGCCCGGTGTGCGCCTCGACACGCACGTGTACGCGGGCTACCGGGTGCCGCCCTATTACGACTCCCTTCTGGGGAAGCTCATCGTGAGCGGCAAGACCCGCGAGGAGGCACTGGTCCGGGCGCGCTACGCCCTGAACT
>JBJHBX010000380.1:0-3512 GCA_050485725.1 Gemmatimonadales bacterium
GCCAGGAGCACGGAGCCCAGGTCGTGCCGGACCGGGATGGACCACTCCGGGGGCTCGCCGTAGATCAGTCCGTCCTCGAGGGCGGCGGCCTCGCGGAGGTGCTCGATGGCCAGGGGGAAAGCCTCCGTTCCGGCGGCCATGACCCCTGCCAGCACGTGGGAGGCGATTTCCAGGATCGTCCGGGCCTCGTTGAAGTCGAGCACGAGTCCGTCGAGCTCGGAGCTCCGGTGGATCGTCGAGAGCGCGGCGAGCTCGCGCTCGGCCGAGGAGAAGTCCCGAAGCGCTGCATAGGCTCGCCCCTGGGCATAGTGCCACACGGCGCGGGAATGCAGCAGGTCGGAATCCGGGGCCTCGACGGCCAGGATCCGCTCCCATTCCTCGAAGCGCACGAGCATCTGGAGGGTTCGCACCGCGTAGTTCTGAAGCATGGTCATTCCCGGAGCCCGGAGAAACTCCGGGGGAATGAGGGCCGCCACCCTCTCGGCGGACTCCACGGCCAGGTCCCGCATCCCGGCCATGGCCGCGGCGAAGGCCATGAAGTCGTAGTTGTGCGGATAGTACCCGGCCACGTAGATCCCCATGCCGGGCCGCTGGTCGCGGATGTACGTCTCGTCGGCATGCACCGCGTGCTCGTTGGAACGGATGGCGTCCGCGTAGCGACCGACGCGGATGTAGATGTGCGCCGGCATGTGGACCAGGTGGCCGGCACCCGGCATCAGGGCCGCGAGCCGCTCGGCGCAGGGAAGCGCCCGGGCAGGATGCACGGCCTCCACGGCGTGGATGTAGAAGTGGCAGGCACCCGGGTGATCGGGGTTCGCATCGATCACCCTCTCGAGGTTCCGGAGAATCAGCTCGGTACCCGGCTCGGGATCGCCTGACCGGGTCCAGTAGGACCAGGGCCTCAGCGTCATGAGGGCCTCGGCGTGGAGGGTCGCCGCCTCCAGATCCGCCGGATGCGCCTCTGCCACTTCGCCGAGGGCACGGGCGTACGCCGAGTCGCGTGCGGCCCGGTCCTGCCCGGCGGCGGCGCCGTACCGCCGGGACATGGCGTGGATCAGCGCCTGTTCGACCCGCCCGGCACGGGGAGCGAGGCGAACGGCCTCCCCTACCGCCTCGAAGGCGGCCACCTCCGCATCCTCATCCATGGGCGCGTTGATGTTGGGTCCCAGCGCGGCGGCAACGCCCCACCAGCACATGGCGCAGCCCGGGTCACGACGGGCGCCTTCGCGGAATGCGCGGACGGCCTCGGCGTGGTTGAAGGCGTAATAGAGGCGGAGCCCCTGGTCGAAGTAGCGCTGGACGACCGGATCCGCGGTCGTCACGGTGTAGCTGTGGGTCCCGAGGTTCGTGTAGAGGGGGACGGAGTCCGCGGCAGGGCCCGGGAGGCCGAGCGCCGCGACGGCGGTGGCGAGAAGCATCGGATGCATGGTCGATCTCCGGAAGGAGGCAGGACTTGGCGGGAGGCCGCCCGCGACCGGGTGTACGGAACCATCGCGGGTCCCGGGTCGGGGCGAGCTTTCGAGTCCGAACATCCCGACCGCGCTTTCAACCGGCTGGCCGAAGCGTGTCGGGAGGGTTTCAGGCCCCCGGTCGTCAGGGGTCGAGTTCCGCGTCCAGGAACCGGCGGGTCTCCGACATCCATGCCTCGTACGCCGGCTCGTGGCTCAGGACCAGGTGGTTGTCGCTTTCGAGAAGAACGAACCGGGCCCTGGGGATTCCGGCGGCCAGTTCCCTGCCCTTGTCGAAGTGGATCCGACGATCTCCCCGGGCATGGAGAACGAGGGCAGGGGCCTGGACCTGGCCGAGGCGGTGCCGTACGTCGATCGTGGCGAAGGTCTCCATGAACCGGGCCGCATTCTCCGGAGAGGTGGATCGCCGCTCGAGCTCGTTGAACCACTCGATCTCTTCCGGCGTGCCCCCGGGGATGAAGGTCTGGGTGAACATCTGCCGGTAGGCCGGAATGTCCTCGCCCCATCCGTGGCGGATGATCTGGATCGAGGCGTCGCGTCGGGAGGCTTCCGCCTCGGTGCAGGTCGGGTCGACCCTCCATCCCGCCGCATACCCACCGTGGAGGATCAGTCCGGTTACCCGATCCGGATGGCGGGCCGCGTACTCGATGCAGACCGCACACCCCTGGGAGATCCCCAGGAGGGGAAAGCGCCCGAGCCCCGCCGCATCCACGACGGCTTCCAGGTCGAGGACCCATGCCTCGAGCGACATCTCCGGGGGGTCCCAGTCGGAAAGGCCACTCCCTCGCTCGTCGTAGCGAAGGAAGCGGTTCCGGGAGCCGAGGTCGTGGAAGAGCCTCCTCCAGACAGGGCTTTCCCAGTCGAACTCCAGGTGGTTCAGCCAGTTCGCCGCCTTGACCAGCGGGGGTCCCGTACCCACGGTCGCAAAGGCGATGCGGACCCCGTCGGCCGAAAGGCAGAACCGGATGTCCTGCGACAGGGGGTCGTCCGGGAACTCGGCCCCGGAGCCCGGGAATGCGCCCCCGGGAGCCCCCGAGTGCCACGAACCCTCGGCCTGCCTCCCGTCACCTCCGGGGCGCGGCGGCTCGTGCCGGAGGATCGCGGACTCCAGCGCTCTCAGGCCCGGGGAAGGGTCGAGGCCGAGCTCCTCGGAGAGGAGCCTCCGAAAGTCCTGAAAGACCTCGAGCGCCTCGTGCTGTCGCCCCGACCGGTAGAGGGCTTCCATGAGGAGGGATCGAGGGCGCTCCCGGAGCGGGTCACCTGCAACGAGGAGCTGGGCCGCCGCGAGGGCCTCATCGATCCGGCCCAGTGCCAGGAGGCACGCTCCCCGACGCTCTGCGGCACTGACCCGGAGTTCCTGCAGATGGCGTGCGCGGCCGAGAAAGGGGGCCAGGTGCAGGAACTCCTCGAAGGGCTCTCCCTGCCAGAGCTCGAGCGCCTCCGCGATCCGGCGAAGCTCGTCGGCGGGACCGCCGGCCCGGCGGCTCCTGGCCACGAGCTCCTCGAAGAGGTTCGCATCCACCTGGATCCCGGAAAGCTCGAGCCGGTAGCCCTCGGGTTCGTGCCGGAGGGCGTTCCCGGCGGCGCCCGCCTCCTCGAGGAAGGTGCGCATCCTCGATACCTGGGTCCGCAGCGCGGCCAGGGGGTCCGCCGGAAGGTCCTCGCCCCAGAGCCAGTCCAGGAGCCGATCCGCGGCGACGACCCGCGATCCGTGCAGGATGAGGAGGGCCAGGAGCAGCCGCTGCTTCGGCCCCCCGGGGGACCGTTCCCCCCCGTTTCCGGTGTGGACCCTGAGGGGTCCGAGAAGGCAGATCTTCATGCGGCCACGGACATCCGGAGCTCGGGCTCGGAGAAAGGCGCAATATAGGCGTCGCTCATCCCCCCGGGACAGGGTCCTCGCCGAAGCGTCCGATCCCCAGCCCTACCCCCGCCGCCACCCGTGGTACCGCTCCACCCAGCGCAGCACCCCCTCGGGCTTGTGCGCGCGCTTCCAGGCCCCCGCGGCGTACTTGTTCGCCTCGGCCAGCGTCGGGTAGGCGTGGA
>JBJHBX010000381.1:0-3509 GCA_050485725.1 Gemmatimonadales bacterium
GTGGCGCGCGCCGGACCAGGCCGCCGTGCTGGAGGGAGTCGACTGGGCGGATCCCACGTGGGTGGCCGCCGACCAGGACCGGGTCGCCGTGCTGGACCCGATGACGGGCCGCGTCCACCTTTTCGACTCGGAAGGCCGGCGCGCGGGCAGCTTCGGCCGCACGGGCCAGGGGCCCGGCGAGCTGAGCCGCGCCGTCTCCGTGGGGCTCCACGGCGACTCCATCCTGGTGACCAGCCTGCTCGGGCATCCCTCGCTGCAGTGGTTCGGAAGCGACGGGAGCTACCTGGGCAGCATGAGCGATGCGGGCGTCGCAGGGGCCGCCTATTTCCTTCCCGGGGTGGGGATCATCCGTCAACGAGTGAGCCTTACGGCGGGTGGGTCCACCCCGGAATGGGAGTTTCTGGACCTGGAAGGGGTCAGCCATCCGATCAGCCTGCCCGGAGATCATCCCATGCAGCCCCAGGTTCAGGACGGGGGTGAGGGGTGCTGGCATCGGGGCCCGGCCGGCCCGAACCTGGTTGAGCTGGACTGCTCCTTCCCGCTGCTGAGGTTGGTGGACCCCACCGGACGGGTGCTGCGGGAGCACAGGATCGCGCAGGCGCCCCGGCGCACCCCCGAAGAGCTGATGCAGCGCGCCGTCGACCAGGTGGAAGCGGGCATGCGGAGCTCCAGCGAAGACGTCCCCCCGGAGATGGCCGCCCGCCTCATTGCGGCACTCGTGGAGCGCCTGCAGTCGCAGTACCTCTGGATGCCCCGGATGGCCCGGGTGGCCGGATCACCCTCGGGGCACCGCATCGTGGCGGTGGAGCAGCTTCCCGAGGACTTCGGAGGCGGACCCGGCACCCTCCACATTCTGGCCGACGACGGGCGCTACCTGGCTCGAGTCGCCCTTCCGCATCGGGTCCGCTCCGTGGCGGCGTCCAACACGCTCCTGGTGGTCATGGCCGAAGACGAGGCGACCGGCCTGCGTCACCTGGAGGCCTACCGGCTTCCGTAGGGGAAGCGCTGCACATCTACCCCGGGCCGCACGGCGGGATGCGCCGGCCGTGCCCTCCCTCGCCCTAGCCCCCATCCTCACCCGGGATGCCGGCATCGACGGGGCGCCCCTGTCACGAGCTCGCGCGCACGATCGTTACCTTCCGACGGTCCCTTCCCGATGGTCCCTTCGTCCCAACCAGCCATGGAGCATCCATGAGAAGCCCCCGCCCGCGCTCGATCATGGGGATCGTCGGTTTGTTGGGCGTCGTGGCATGCGGGGGCGATCCGGCCGGGCCCGGCGGCCCGGACCCGACCTTCATCGGTACCTGGGCCGGGAATGCATGGGAGGGGGAGGCGTGGGCGTACCGCTCGCCGAACGGAGACACCACGTTCATCGCGGGGTCCGCGCCGAGACGGGGGAGCGCCTGGGGCGAGGGTCTGCTTGTCGAGTCCATGGTCCGGGTCCGGGTCGTGTACGCCGGGCCCGGCCTGTACCACCTGGGGCCGGGTGACGCCTGGTTCATCCGGCTCATCGGTGGCGACGTCATCTCGTCGTCGCATCGCACGTTCAACGAAGAGGCCGGCTGGATCTCCATTGTCGAAGACGCAGGGGGACGGCTCAGTGGCCAGGTGCACTTCGATGCGCAGACCTCGCAGGCGCACGGCCCCGAGGCGCCGACCGTGCGCTTCGAGGGCGTTTTCCAGGCAGGCGTGCCGGAGTGAGGTGGCCCGGGAAAGCTGACCCCGATCGCCCGGTCGCAGGAGCAGGCGGGCCGTTTGTGCTGACGTGTAACGACGTGTCGTGACAACCGTACCGCGCCCGCCCTCCGGCTCCTTTCACGCGCGGGCGGGTAGCCAACGCTGACACGCCGGTCCACTTTGCCGCCTCGTCCTCCCTCGCTCCGGATCCCGACGAATCCTCCGGTCTTCGCGGGCGCAGGGACACATTCGAGGCAAGGAGGCGTCCATGCGCCTGGCCAGCCCAACACCGTCTGCCGGTTCCATATCCACGGTGCGGTCCCTCGCGCGCCCCCGGGGGCGCTGCGTGCCCCGGATTCTTTCGGCGTGCTTCACGATCCTCCTCGTTCTTGGCACGTCTGCCTGCGCCGGACGCACCGGAGCCGAGGGCGGTACCTGGGCGGCCGGCGACGCCGAACGAAGCGAGACCGTTCGCCTTACCGTGACGAACCAGAACTTCAGCGATGCCCGCATCTACGCCCGCTGGAACGGCGAGCGCCGGCGACTGGGGATTGTCACGGGGAACCGGTCCGAGACCTTCACCCTGGACTGGCGTCCCGGCGCGACGCTTCGGATCGAGGTGGACTTCGTGGCCGGGGGCAGCTTCGTGTCGGACGGGATCACGAGCTGGCCCGGAGACTCCTGGGAGTTCATCATCCCCTCGCGGGTCAGGGAGTGACCTTCGCCGGCTGACCGATCCGCGACTGACGGGTGAGGCCCAACCTCGCCTTGGTCATCCCGACGGCCTCGTCGGTTCGGGGAAGTTGCCTTGCGGCTCACGGTCCGTTTCGGCATGGTGCGAGGGGAGGGCTGGCCCCCGGTGGCGGCCGGCGACCATCGAATAGGAGCCCACGGGTGTCGAGACTCATTGCGCTGATGTCCATGTCTCTCGATGGGTTCGTGGCCGACAACGACGATGGGGTCGCCGAGGTGTTCGACTGGTACATGTCCTCGGGAGACGTCGAGTTTCGCACCGGTGGGTCGGATCCGATGACCTTCAGCGTTTCTCCGCCCAGCGCCGAGCATCTTCGGCGGACCTGGTCGCAGCTCGGCGCGGTCCTGACCGGGCGCCGCACCTTCGAGGTCGCCAGGGGCTGGAACGGGAACCACGCGTGGGGGCCAGCCTTCGTCCTTGCCCACGAGATTCCTGACGGCTGGCCTCGTCCGGGTTCGACGGTCCACTTCGTGACGGACGGAATCGAGAGCGCCGTGCGGCAGGCCAGGGCGGCCGCGAGGGGGAAGGCGGTTGGGGTTCACGGTGCCGATACCATCCAGCAACTGTTGAACGCAGGTCTTCTCGATGAACTCCACGTGGACGTCGCCGCCGTCCTCCTCGGCTCCGGTGTCCGGCTCTTCGAGAATCTGACCGGCACACCGGCGCTTCTCGGCGACCCGGCGGTGATCGCGGGTGTCGGTGTGACCCACCTTCGCTACCCGGTGAGGAAGACCCGGGTCTCGTGATCTGCCCGCTGACGATCGCCCGTCCTGAAAGCCCCGCGTCGCGGGCCCGCGCAGGGGGCGCAGCGGAGCGTGAGGTCGTGACGACGGCCATCGCTGACGCGCGGGCGCCATGACCGAAAGACACGCTGCCTGCATCGTGGGGGCGGGCCTCTCGGGTCTGAACGCGCTGTTCGTCGCCAGCCAGTATCTCTCCGGTGACCAACGGGTGGTCCTGGTGGATCGCCGCCCCCGCGCGGGAGGGATGTGGGTCGACACCTACGACCACGTCCGCCTTCATCAGCCGCATCCGTTCTTCACCGCCGGGAACATCGGTTGGACCATCGGCAGGGAAC
>JBJHBX010000382.1:0-3483 GCA_050485725.1 Gemmatimonadales bacterium
CCACCGCCTCCTCCACGAGGGGGGCTGGCGCATGGAGGTGCTCCCCGGCGAGCGCCTCATCTTCCGCGATCCGAGGGGCCGCGCCCACTACGACGGCCGCTGGCACCTGCCGCGCCTCGACGACGAGCGCAGGCTCGAACCCGCCCGCACGCTCATCGAGGAGAACCTTCGCATCATCGTCGAAGGGACAGCGCCAGGTTGACGCCTGCGACCCTGAAGGACATCGTCCCGGAAGGCGATCTTCACGGGAGCGGCCGCGGATCCCGGGGATCCTGCTCGAGAGAGCCCGCGCGTGCGCACCTTCCAGAACCAAGGCATGCCGAACATGAGCCTTCGCTTCATCCTGCACGCCGCCATGCCGGCGCTCCTCGTCGTCCTCGCTGCCCCGGATCCTTCCGAGGCCCAGCAGCCACCCCGGGACCCGCACGCGGCGGGGGCCCACGGCACGCATGCCGGCCACGACAACACCTATGCGGATCTCGTTGACCGCGAGATCAGGGCGCTCTCGAACGAGGAAGTGGCCGCACTGCTTGCCGGCGAGGGTATGGGATTCGCGCTGGCCGCGGAGCTGAACGGTGTCCCCGGCCCGCTCCACGTGCTCGAGCTTCGAGCGGAGCTGGAGCTGACCCCGGAAACCGAGGAGGCCATCTCACGTTTATTCAACGAGATGCGGGGGCGTACCTCGGAGCTCGGTGCGCAGGTGGTCGAGCTCGAGCGCACACTCGATCGCCGCTTCGCGCACCGACACATCGACGCCGAAGTGATCCGCGACCTGACCGGCAGGATCGCCGCGCTCAGGGGTGAGATCCGGGCCGTGCACCTGGAGGCCCACCTCGACGTCGACGCGCTCCTCTCCGACGAACAGCGCGCCCGCTACCTTCGCCTGCGTGGATACACGGACGGCGGCTGATGCCCGGTGACCGCTTCACCGATCGGGTCGACGACTACGCACGTCACCGCCCCGGATACCCGCGCGGGGTCATTGCCCACATCGTGGAGGTGACCGGGCTCTCAGCCGAGTGGATCGTGGCCGATGTGGGCTCCGGCACCGGGCTCTCGAGCCTCCCCTTCCTGAACCAGGGGAACCGGGTCCATGCCGTGGAGCCGAACGCGGCCATGAGGAGCGCCGCCGAGGCGTGGCTCGGCACCCGCCCCGGTTTCACGAGCGTCGACGGCTCGGCCGAGGCGACCGGGCTCGGATCCGCCTCGGTGGACCTGGTCGTGGTGGGTCAGGCGTTCCACTGGTTCGACCGGGATGCGACGCGGAAGGAGTTCGCGAGGATCCTGCGCCGCCCCGGCTGGGTGGCGCTCTTCTGGAACACCCGGATCACTGCAGGCGACCCCTTCTCGGAAGGCTACGAGCGCCTCCTCGAGAGGTTCGGGACCGACTACGCCGCCGTCCGCCATGACCGGATCGACCCGGGCGCCATCCAGCGCTTCTTTACGGGCGATGCGGAGCTGTTCGTTCTGCCCAACGAACAGACCCTCGACCTCGAGGGACTCCGCGGGCGCCTGCTCTCCTCGTCGTACACCCCCGCCGAGGGTGACGCGACCCGCCCGGCCATGCTCGATGCCCTCGATGCCCTCCATTCCACCACCCACGACGGCGGGTACGTGCGAATGCGCTACGAAACCCAGCTCTGGGTTGGGTCCCTCCACGGCCAGAGCTGACGGACCCCGAAAGCGCAACTCTTGGGTTGCGCATTCGCGGGCGATGTGCAACATTGGAGTTGCGCATCCAGTCGCATCCAGTCGCATCCCGCGGCGCGGTGCCCAGTCTGACCCACATTGCAGCGCCGACTTCTTCGGTCTCCGGAGGTCCCATGCGCACCGATGACCGTTCCTCCGACGGCGGTCTCCCCGACACGATCCAGCGGTCCATCGAGATCGACGCGCCCCCCGAACGGGTCTGGGCGGCACTGACCGAGGCCCGTCACCTGGCTGCCTGGTTCGGCGATGCGGGGGCCGAGATCGATCTGCGTCCGGGGGGGAGGCTCGTGGTCCGATGGAAGGAGCACGGAGTGGCGCTCGGGTTCGTCGAGCGGGTGGAGCCCGGACGCGCCTTCGTCTTTCGGTGGTCCCTCGAGTCCGACCGCGAACCGCGACCCGGGAACCAGACCCTCGTCGCCTTCACCCTGGAGCGGCTGGGCGATGGCTCCACCCGCCTCACCGTGGTCGAGTCGGGCTTCCGTTCCCTCGACGGGAGCATCGAGGAGCGCCGGGCCCACTTTGACGCCAACACCTCGGGCTGGAAGGCCGAACTCGCGGAGCTCGCGGCGTACCTCGAGCCGGAAAG
Source organism: Gemmatimonadales bacterium (assembly GCA_050485725.1). Classification (GTDB taxonomy): domain Bacteria; phylum Gemmatimonadota; class Gemmatimonadetes; order Longimicrobiales; family Gaopeijiaceae; genus SKNW01. The sequence continues at coordinate 2,297 of JBJHBX010000382.1, forward strand.
GTTGTGAGCATGGAACGGGACTGCATCCGCCCCGACGCGGTGCTCGCGGTTCTCGGCGACCCGACCCGCCGGGCGGTCCTCGAAACGGTGGCGAGTTCGGGCGAGGCCACGGCCACCCGCCTGGCCGGAGAGCTTCCGGTCTCACGACAGGCCGTGGCCCGACACCTGTCGGTCCTCGACGAAGCGGGGCTCGTGTCCTCGCGGCGCGAGGGACGGGAGGTGCTCTACCGTGCCCACTCCGAGCCGATCCGGGTCACGGCCCGGTGGCTGAACGAGGTGGCCGCTTCCTGGGATGCGAGGCTCGAGGCCATCAGGCGGATTGCCGAGGCGCCGGAGCCGACTCGGCGGCACCGGGGGAATCGGCGGCGCCGGCCCGGCAGCTAGGGCCGCAGCCGGGAACCGCATCACCCCCCGAGCATCTCCTTCATCCGCGCATCCATGACCTCGGGCGGTACCTCTTCCACGTGCGTCGCGATCGTCCAGCGATGACCGAAGGGATCCTCGAGTGTGCCCGCGCGGTCTCCGTAGAAGTGGTCCTCCACCGGCCGGATCTCGGTAGCGCCGGCCGCGACGGCCCGGGCGAACACGGCGTCCACGTCCTCCACGTAGACCATCAACTGGCCACAGGTGCCTCCCAGCGAAAGGGGCGAGCGGTTCTCCCATGCCTCGAACTCGTCGGAAAGCATGAAGCGGGAATCTCCGATCCGCATCTCGGCATGCCCGATCAGCTCTCCGGGGCCTCCGAGGCGGAAGAGCTCTTCCGCTCCGAACGCCCTGGCGTAGAAGTCGATGGCGGCGGCGGCGCCCTTCACGAAGAGATAGGGCGTGAGCGTGTGGTAGCCTTCGGGAACGGGACTGGGACGGGCGTCGCTGGACATGGTTCGTCTCTCGGGCTCTGGGTCGCGGATGGGACCGTCGGGGCGCCCAATGTGTCTTCGGTAAATGTTCGGTGTCAAGGGAAACGTTCCGGCCCCGGCCCGACGACCCCCAGCTGAGTGGATGTCCGGAATCCGGGGTCTGCTGGCGCATTGTGTCCGGGTGTGCTAACCCTGATGCCGCGCAGCCCCTACAGGCCACGAAACGAGTTCGCGCTTGACCACTCCACCGGATCCTGCGAATCCCGCGACCGACGCGACGCCCGAGGCGCCCCGTCGACAACGGAGCTTCGACCGCTCGATCGTCGAGGG
>JBJHBX010000383.1:0-3478 GCA_050485725.1 Gemmatimonadales bacterium
GCACACGCGACCCCGCCCCGGCCAGCTCCGGGGCGGGGTCGCGGTCGTTCCGGGGCCCATCGAACGCATGCGGGTGGGCTGAAACCTGACCCGGTCGAGCTCGTAAGGCGAGGCACTTCCCATCGACCTTCCAGCTCCAGACGCGAGACTTCAGATGTACCGCTTTCCTTGCACCGGCAGCAAGCGGCTGCCTTCCCCTGCCCCCTCCTGCTCCTCGCGCAACCTGTTCCCGGCGGCTCTCGCGGGGCTGCTGTTCCTTTGCGCTCCCCTGGCGGCGCACGCGAGCGACGATCCGGGCGTCGGGCCCACCCATCGGGGCCTTGCCACGGCCGACTCGATCCTGGCGACGCTGGCGGGGCCCGGCGAACCGGGGGTCCTTGCCGCCCTCGTGGACGAGGACGGGATCCGCTGGAGCGGGGCCGTCGGGCTCGCGAACCTGAGCCACGGCATCCCCATGACCGTCGAGACGCGCATCAACGTGGGCTCCACCGCGAAGACGCTGATGGGGTACGCCCTCGCGCGACTGCACCTGGACGGCGCTCTCTCTCTGGACGACGACGTGCGGCTGCACCTTCCCGAGCTTCCGGACCTCGGGTCCCCGGTCACCCTGCGTCACCTGCTCACCCACACCAGCGGGTACCGGGAGTTCCTGAACGCGCTCGCGGTGGGAGGATGGCGACTCGAGGACTCGGACCACGTGGACGCCGGCGAGGCCCTTCGCGTGGTCCAGCGGCAGCCCGCTCTCCAGAACGAGCCCGGGGCCGAGTGGAACTACAACAACACCGGCTACGTCATCCTCGGCCACGTCGTGGAGCGGGTCACGGGCCTGCCGTACACGGCGTGGATCGAGAAGGAGGTGTTCGTGCCTCTCGGGATGACGACCTCCACCTTCCGCCTCGAGCCCACCAGGGTGATCACGGGGGCGGCCTACGGCTACCTCCCCGTGGCCACCGGCGACGACGGAAGCGCGCCGGCGTGGCGCGAGGGTCGCGATGTCGGGGCTGCCATCGGGGCCGGCGCCCTCTACACGACGCTCGGAGACCTGGCGCGCTGGATGCTCGCCCTGACCGGAAGCGACCCCCGCTGGGCCGAGCCCTTCCGGCTCATGACCGACCCCTTCGTCCTGACCGACGGAACGTCGACGACCTACGGGCTCGGCATCGAGATCGACCGCTTCGCCGGCCTTCCCCGCATCCACCATCCAGGCGGGGACATCGGCCACCAGTCCCACTTCGCCTGGTTCCCCGAGGCCGGCAAGGGCGTCATTGTCGTCAGCAACCGGGGGAACTTTCCCGGCTCGAGCGCCGGAGCCCTCGCCCGTGCCCTTCTGTCCGAACACCTCGACGATGCCTCGGACGCGGGCGCCGCGGCGCCTGTCGCCGCCGAGCCCCCGGTGTCGACAGACGGCGCATTCCCCGCCGAGTTCCTTGCGCGACTCGTCGGGCGCTACGAAGTCGTGGTCCAATCGGGTTTCGTGCTCTCGATCCGGCTGGAAGAGGGAGTGCTCGTGGCCCAGGGCCCCGGCCAACCGGCCTTCTCCCTTGCGGCGACGGCCGATACCTCGTTCGTGGCCGAGTTGGTGGGGGCCAGGTTCACCTTCGAGCTCGATGAGGAAGGACCCGCCTCGTCACTGACCCTCCACCAGGGCGGCCAGGCCTTCGCCGCGATCCGGCTGGACGAGGATCCCGCGGCCACCGATCTTGCCCCGTACGCGGGGTACTTCCACTCCGACGAGTTCGAGACCGCCTACACGGTGGTCGTCGATGGCGGAGCGCTCGTGCTCGAACACCGGCGCAGGGCCCCGGTGCGCCTCGAGCATGCGAGCGGAGACCTGTTCACCGGACCCTTCCCCTTCCTCAGGGTGAGCTTCGAGCGGAACGACGAGGGGATCGTGACCGGATTTCTGGCCGATGCGGCGCGGGCCCGCGACATTCGGTTCCTGAGGATGCGCTGAATCGGAACCCGGGAAAGGAGGAGGCGAGGTGATCCAGGTCGATCGACGGTCATGGCTTCGCGTGGCGGGCTCGGCCGCCGCCGGGCTCGCGATGGCGGCGGCCCTCCCCTCCATGGCCCGTTCTGGAGAACGGGGGGGCGAGGGTCCCCACGGCATGGGCTCCGGGCGGAGAGCGAGCTCCCCGCACCCGGAGACGCCCCCTCCCACCGGCGTTGGCGCGGCCGGCCCCGTGCCCCGGGGCGCCCCCGACTGGACGGCGGCCTTCACGGCCCGCCTCGAAGCGCTGGCCGACGACCTGGCGGGGCGCCGCGGCGTGGCGTCGGCGGTGCTCGGGGTCTCGAATGGCGACGGGAGCTTCCGGTGGACGGCGGCCCGGGGTGTCTCCGCGCCGGGCGGCCCCCCCATGACCTCCGGAACCCCGTGGTTCACCGCCAGCATCACGAAGCTCTTCATCGCCTCCACCTTCATGCGGCTCGTGGAGGAGGGAGAGGCATCGCTCCTGGACCGGGTCACCGAGATCCTCCCGCGCGAACTCACCCGGGGACTCCACGTGATGGGTGGGGTCGACCGCACCGGCCACCTCACCGCAGAGCACCTCCTGGCCCACGCCTCGGGCCTTCCTGACTTCATCGAGGATCTCCCGCACCGGGGGGCCCCGGATGGCGATCGGCGCGCCCTCGTTCAGATCCTGCTGGACGAGGGCGACAGGGACTGGACGCTGGAGGATACGACGCGCCGGGTGCGGGACGCGCTCCGTCCCCACTTCCCCCCCCAGGTCCTGGGAGCGGGGCGCATCCGCATCCGGTATTCGGACACGAACTACCAGCTCCTGATCGGACTCATGGAGGCGCGCACCGGCGTCCCCTTCCACGAGCTCCTCGAAACCCGGGTCCTGGAGCCGCTGGAGCTCGATCGCACCTGGCTGCCCGGGCATCCGAGGCCGGGTACCCCTGCGGCCCCGGTGGCGAGTCTCTGGTCCGGCAACCAGGTGGTGGCGTTCCCGCGCTTCTTCCGCTCGATCGCGGACCTGCATTCCACCGTCGACGACCAGCTCCTCTTCCTGCGGGCCCTCCAGCGGGGAGGGCTCTTCGAGGACCCCGCCACCTGGCGGCGGATGCAGACGCCGTGGAACCGGTTCCCCCACCCCCTCGACCGGGCTGCCCTGCGCCAGCCCGGGTGGCCCATCGAGTACGGGCTCGGCGTGATGCGCTTCGAGCTGCCGCGCTTCCTGGCGCCCATCCGGCCCGTTCCGCCGGTGATCGGTCACACGGGGTCGACGGGGACCTGGCTCTTCCACGCACCCGAGCTGGATCTGTACATGACGGGCGCCGTGAGCCAGATCACGGCGGGGCCCCTTCCGTACCGGTTCGTGCCGCGGATCCTTCGGGCAGCCCTCGACGCGGGAGTGGGACCGCGTTGACGGAAGCTCCCTCCGGGGGCACTCTGATGCGACGCCGAGTATCGAGTGGCGAGGGCGGCATGCGCCGCTCCTCGCATCCCGGAACCCCGAGGTCCGCCGTGCCC
>JBJHBX010000384.1:0-3477 GCA_050485725.1 Gemmatimonadales bacterium
GCCGGCGCGCACGTAGCGCCCACCGAGGGCAAAGGCCACCGTCATGAGCGTCGCCAGCACCACCCCCAGCGCCGCCGCCGCACCGAAGTCGAAGGAGCGGAGCTGCGACAGGATCTCGATGGAGATGGGGCGCGACCGGTAGGTGTAGAGCAGGATCGACGACACGAACTCGCCCAGCGCCCCGACGAAGGCAAGGAGCCCGCCCGCCGCGAGCCCCGGCAGGACCAGGGGCGCCGCCACCCGCCGCATCGTCGTGAGCGCGCTCGCGCCGAGGGAGTGGGCCGCCTCTTCGAGCGCCGGGTCGTACTGGCGGAAGGAGGCGATGGCGGCCTGCGCCACCAGGGGGATGTTCCGGATGAAGTAGGCCAGCGGAAGGATCCAGAAGGTCCCCACCAGGACGAGCCGCCCGAACCAGGGTTCGTTCGCGGAGAAGGTGGTGGCGAGGGCCATGGCCACGACGGTCCCGGGAAGCGCCCATGGAAGCATCGTCAGGAGGAGGAGCGTCCCCTTCCCCCGGAAACGTCCCCGCACGATGAGCCACGCCGCGAAGAAGCAGAAGACCAGGTTTCCAGCGGTGGCCAGGGTCGCCATCTGGAGCGAGTTCATGACCGGCGTCCAGAGCTGCGGGCTCGTGAAGAGAAGCCGGTAGTTGTCGAGGGTGTAGCGGCTCGGAAGGATCTGGGTCGTCCAGGCACCCTCGGGCACGAACGACACGAGGACGAGGGTCATGTGGGGAAGGAGGAGGAAGCCCACCCCGCCGATCCCCGCCAGCGGGATCAGGACCCGGGCCCACCGCCCCTTGACCTCGCGCCTGGGGGCCGGCGTTCCCTTCCCCACCGCGGCGAAGGCCCGCCCCCGCTCGAAGCGCCGGTGCAGCACCAGGAAGAGGAGCGACGCCACGGCCAGCACCACCGTCTCCACCATGGCCATGGTGAGCTCGCCGTTCATCTTGCTGGTGAAGATCTGGGTCGTCATGACCCGGAACCCCCCGCCGAAGATGTAGGGCGCCGAGAACGAGGCCATCGAGGTCATGAAGACCAGGACCGACGCCGCCCCGATCGACGGCGCGAGCATGGGAAGTGTGACCCGGAGGAAGATCCGGGCCCGGCTCGCGCCCAGCGACTCCGCCGCCTCCGCCGCCGAGGCGTCGAGGCGGGCGAGCCCCGCCGCCACGAAGAGGTAGAAGTACACGTACATCGAGTAGGCGTGCACGAGGAGGATCGCCCACCCCCCGGTGAGCCTCCAGGGCGCCCGCTCGAGCCCCAGCACGAGCTGCACCGTGCGGGTCAGGATCCCGCTCTCGCCGTACAGGAAGAGAAAGGCGATGACGCCCACCAGCGGCGGGAGCAGCACCGGGAGCGCCGCCAGCGCCCCGAACACCGTCCGCCCGGGGAAGTCGAAGCGGGTGAAGAGGAAGGCCAGCGGAATTCCCACGAGCGCCGAGAGGATCACGCTCCCCACGCTGATCCAGAGGCTTCCCCAGAGCGCCTCGAGCTCGGCCCGGGTCGTGAAGAACTCCCGGTACCCGTCCAGGGAGAGCCGTCCCCCGATCCAGACCGAGTCCCCCACCACGAAGAGGTGCGGGTAGAGGACGAGCCAGAGGAGGATCCCGAAGACGGGCCAGAGGATCCAGCGGTGGGTGCGGATCACGCGATGCGCCTCAACGCCCGTAGAGCTCCCGCCAGGCCGACTCGAACTCGTTGCCGGGGAACCAGCGGGGCTGTGCGTCGGCATTCGCGACCCGGAGCGCCACCTCGAAGAAGACCCTGAGGTCGCGCTCGAGGCCGGTCAGGTCCCATTCCTCCGTCATCTCGTCGCTGACCTGGTGGTAGCGCTCGAGCTGCACCGCCGCGGCGTCGAAGCCCAGGTCCCGGGCATAGTCCCTCCCCGCCTGCAGGTAGAGCGCCGGGATCCCCGCCTTCGCGAAGCTGAGCTGGTCGGAGCGGTAGAAGCTCCCGGCCATGGGGTTCGGGTCGCCGGCGGGTTCCAGCCCGTGGCCCCGCACCACCGCTTCGAAGACCGGCCCCATGTCGTTCATGTCGAGGCCGATCGCCGCCACGTCGCGGGTCGGCCCCCAGGACTGGGGCGAGTCCACGTTGAAGTTGGCCACGATCGACGAGAGGGGCACCGGCGGGTCCGAAACGAAGGCACCGCTCCCGAGGAGCCCCCCCTCTTCGGCGGTCACCGAGAGGAAGATCACCGAGCGCCGCAGCTCACCGGCCTCCGCCTGTTCGACGAAGGCCTCGGCGAGCGCCAGGATCCCCGCCACCCCCAGCGCGTTGTCCAGCGCCCCGTTGAAGATCGAGTCGCCCGGAAGGGAGGGATCCACCCCCAGGTGGTCGTGGTGCGCCGTGAAGACCAGGTACTCGTCCCTCAGCTCGGGGTCGTTCCCCCGCACCACGCCGGCCACGTTCGGGGCCCGGATCCGCTCGAACGACGTGTCGAAGGCCGCCGAGACGGTGAAGCCCGTGTCCACCGGTCGGAAGTCGCGCTGCGCCCCCATCTCGAAGAGGCCGGGCACGTCGGTCCCCATGGCCCGGGCCACCTCGGCCGTCAGCGTCGAGTCCATCCAGGCCAGGAAGTCCAGGCGGTAGTCCCGCTGCCAGACCTGCCGCTCGCCCATGTTCCCGATCACGCTGAAGCCGTACGCGGCGGACTCGTCGGTGTGGATCACGATGGCCCCGGCGGCGCCGTGGCGCTCGGCCTGCTCGAACTTGTAGGTCCAGCGCCCGTAGTAGGTCCGGATCGCCCCGCCGAAGAGCTCCTCGCCGTTCTCGGTCACCCGGGGGTCGTCGTTCAGGAAGAGGAGCACCTTCCCCGCGACGTCCTCGCCCTTGAAGTCGTCCCACCCGTACTCGGGCGCCTCGACCCCGTGCCCGACGAAGACGATGGGCAGTGCCTCGAGCTCCACCCGCGGCGCCTCGTTCGTGGACCAGAAGGTGAAGTTCCGCTCGGTCTCGATGGGGAGCGCCCCCTCGGGCCCCTCGACCCGCACCTGCTGCGTTTCGAGGTCCTTCGTCATGCCGAGCACCTCGATGGGGAGCCGGTAGCCCTCCGGCCCCAGCGGCTCGAGCCCGGCATCGGCCATGCGCCGCTCGATGTGGCGCACCGCCCGCTCCTCGCCGAGGGTGGCCGGGGCACGGCCGAGCATGGAGTCGGCGGAAAGGATCCGGGTGTCTTCCCAGAGTCCTTCTCTCGTGATGCGAAGGGGCGGGCCCTCGTCGGGGCCGGCCACCCCGAGCTCGGCCGCCGCGGGCCGGTCGGGATGGGCCAGGGGCGCGGGGTCCGCCGTGACCGGCGTGTCGGCCGGGGCGCACCCCGCGGCCACGAGAAGGAGCCCGGCCGCGAGGAGGGGAACCCGGGCAAGGTCAGGGCGGCGGGGTCGGAAGGGATTCATGGCGCGAGGCTCCTTGCGGCGGTCACGGGACAGGGGTGTCGGTCGGGTTCGGCGGTCGTGGGTCGTCGATCGGGTTCGTC
>JBJHBX010000385.1:0-3474 GCA_050485725.1 Gemmatimonadales bacterium
TTCACTCCATCGAGGCCGAGGGAGACGCCGGACCGTGCCCGGCGTCCGATCTCACCGGATCGCGCCTGCGCGACCGCCTCCATGGCTCGGAGGGTCGCTTGCGCAGCCGCCTCGAGCCGTGGCTTCGGCAGATCGGCGCCCAGGCTGGATCCCTCGAATACCTCTCCATCCCACTCGAGCACCACGGTGACGCGGAGCTGATTCGCGCCTTCCGTCTCGGAGCGATGGCTGTGATAGACCACGCGGGTTTCGGGAACCTCGCTCGCCGGCTCCATGACGAGCGAGATGGTCCCCTCAGGTGCCGCCTGCGGAGATGGACCTTGCGAGGTCTGCGCCACCGAGATCTTCCGGTGATCCACCGGCAGGTCGAGGTGGGCGAGCAGGGCCGACTCCACGTTCCGCACCGTCTGCTTGGCCGGCACGTCGTCCGTCGTGAGGACGTGGATTTCCTCGATCCCCCCCTTCGGACCGGTAACGATCCGGGCGGAAAGGACGCCGGAGAGAGTTCGGATCAGATCTTCCGCATCCCGAACGGACCACGACTGCTGGGATGTCGACGTCCTTGCCTGACTGGACACCCACCGCCTCCTGGGGGCTCTGTTCGATTCCGGAAATCGTCCGGTTCCGCGTGTGCGCCTGCATGCGAACGGGGGCTGACCAAGCCCCGAGCGAGGGGCCGGCAGCGGCGACTTCAAATGTTTCCTTGCTGTAGAATGCGCCGCACTTCCCTTCAAGTCAAGCAAGCCCCGGACCTCGCCTCTGGAACGGGGCCGGAGGAGTCGGTAGGATTCCCCGACCCCCCGAACCTTCTTCCCCATCCCGAAAGGTAGCCAGCCGGTGAACCTGCATGCTCCGACGCTGCACCGCCGCCAGCAGGGCGGCTGGATCGAGGTCGTGACCGGGGTGATGTTTTCGGGCAAGTCCGAAGAGCTCATGCGCAGGGTCCGTCGAGCCCTGATCGCGGGCCGGCGCGTCCAGGTTTTCAAGTCCCATCTCGACGACCGCTACAGGGGGCTCTTCCAGGTCAGCTCGCACGATGGCGCCGGCATCATCGCGACGCCGGTCTCGACATCGGTCGAGCTGGCCGAACGGGTCGAGCCGGGCGTCGAGGTCGTGGCCATCGATGAGGCGCAGTTCCTCGACACCGGCATCATTCTCGTCGTCAATTCTCTGGCGGATCGCGGCGTCCGTGTCATCCTGTCCGGCACCGACATGGACTTTCGAGGCGAGCCCTTCGGCCCCATCCCCGGACTGCTCGCGATCGCTGAACAGGTTGACAAGCTTCATGCCATCTGCGTTCGGTGCGGGGAGCTCGCCACGCGGAACCAGCGACTGATCGACGGACGCCCCGCGCCGGCCGAAGGACCCACGATCCAGGTAGGGGGAGCGGAGACCTACGAGGCGAGATGCCGCCGGTGCCATGAGGTCCCCCCCGTGCTTCGGGACCAGACCTCCCTTCTCCCGGAGGATGCCGGGCGATGACTTTCCCTTCCGGCTGGCGGGGTCGGCGGGATCCTCCTGCGATCGCCACCGCAGGTCGGGAAATGCCACCGGTCGGGCCTTCTGCAACTGTCCCCGGGATCCATTCCGCGGCCCCGGCGGAGCTGGCATCGTTCCAGCATGGCGACGCCTTCGCTACTCGACGAGCACTCCAATCCGGACTTCCGCGACCACTATCTCGCGCTCCTGAAGTCCGCCGGCGAGGTGTGCGTGGCGGCCTCGAGGATCCGGCTCGCCGGTCTCCAGGTGGAGGCCGAGGACCTCCTGGCGCCCCGCAGGATCCAGGTCCTGGTGATGGAGCTCAGCGGGATCACCCTGGCCATGGAGGCTGAGCGGCTCGCCGAGCATCCCCGCGCCAGGAATCGGGTGACCGCCCTGGTCCGGCTCCTCGATGAGCAACGACTCGCAGTCCGATCGTGCCCCCTCGGGGGATGGTCTCCTGACTTCACCGTGTTCGAGTCAAGGGGAGACGAGGACAGGGGCGCACGGTTCAGCGTTCTCGTGGGGCCGCACTGGATGGACCGTCCGTATCCTCACCGCGGACCGGCGCTCACCTCCCTCCACCGCGGAGAGCCGGCCGCACGCGTGCGACTGAGGTTCGGCCAACTATGGCACGACGCGCACGATGTGGGTGGCGCGGTTCGCGCGACGCTTCATGCGGCGCTCCGCCGGTGCGGGCCTGGCTCTGGCTGACGGCGCGATGCGGGGTTGACACCCCCGCGGCCGGCACGCGAATTTGAGGGCTCCGGCGTTCTCTCCAGCTCGTCCGGATTCTTCCCGTGTAGCTCAGTTGGTAGAGCAGCTGACTGTTAATCAGCGGGTCGCAGGTTCGAGTCCTGCCGCGGGAGTTCTTGTACGACAAAGCGTTGCGGCCGCCAGGGTCTTTCCCTGTGCGGCCGTTCGCGTATCTGTGGGTGACTCCCGGGTGACACAGCCCGGAAGACAAGGCGGGAGACGAGGCGCCCCGGCGACGGGGGCAGGCGGTTCTCTGGCGGCCGGTCCAGGCGCTCGAGCTGGCCGACCTCACGTCCCGAGGCGGCATGAAGTCCGTCGAGGTCGTCTCATGCGGCACAGGCTTGGAGGGCCTCAGGCGCTAAGCGGTGGACCCCTTTCCGCCGCCTTCCCCGAGCGCAGAGATCGAACTGAGTGCGAACCCCGCCGTTACGACGTTGACAAGGGACCAAAGCTCCCGGGTGAGAGACACAGGCAGAACGGGGTTGTAGACCGCCGCAGTCACCGCGAGGAGCCATACCCAGCCCTCGCGTCCCCTCCGGTGCGCTTGAACGGCCAGGTAGGCGAAGATGGGTGAGCACACCCACCTGAGGAGCACGTAGTAGGCGTACTGGTGCCCGGGGTAGAGCGCCACCAGGAGCATTGCGGTCGCGATGGCTTGTGGGACCCAGGTCCGGCGCATTCTCGACGCTCTACCGGTGCGTAGGGTCGATGCTCTCCGCTAGGGACATGGAGCCGGCCCGGGCTGCGAAGGTCATGATCAGGGTTAGCACAAGACCCCAGAACTCGGCCCACATCCCGTTGAAGACGGAAGCCAGCATGGCGATGGGGATCACTCCGACCCCTGCCATGAAAAGGCCCACGAACACCGCGAAAGGACCCCAGAGGACGAGGGTCAGCAGGAGCCCGTGCATCCAAAGGGTGATCCCGAACACGTATGAAGCGATGAAGAGAGCGACACTGGCGAAGCTCCGGGTTGCCCGGGGAATCGCCAGGGGGAGAATCACGAAGATCGTAAGGCCAATCGCGATCGCCGAGAGGATGCCGAACCACGGCAGAAGTACCGAACTCACCCAGCCTGCCCCGTAGATGAAGGCAAACCCGAGCATTATCAACCCGGCTTATTCATGACGCCCGGCCGCTTTCTCGAAGAGGGTCGGTTGCTGGGGCCATGAGGTCGGCGGAGCGGCTCGAGATGGCGGGCGTGCACAGGCCCCCTTACCCCCGGAGGGGGTGAGAGGC
>JBJHBX010000386.1:0-3472 GCA_050485725.1 Gemmatimonadales bacterium
CTCCAGAGCTGTCGCGCACCCGGTACCTGTGGCTTCGGAACACGACGTCGCTCAGCCGTGCCCAGCAGCAGCATCTGGACAGCCTCCTCCTCCAGCACACCCACCTCCGGACCGTGAAAGCCTACCAGTTGAAGCTCGCCTTCCAAGACTTCTGGACCCTCCCGGCCGAGCAGGCCCCCCGGTTCCTCCGGGGCTGGTGCCGATGGGCCGTGGACAGCGGGCTTGAGTCCATGGCCCGCCTCGCCCGCACCGTGGAGACTCACCGACGTGGCATCCTGCGCTGGTTTCGGACGAAGATCTCCAACGGACTCCTCGAGGGCCTCTCCTCCCTCGTCCAGGCCACCAAGGCCCGCGCCCGCGGCTTTCGCTCCACCCGCAACCTCGTCGCCATGATCTACCTCATGCACGGCAAGCTCCCCAACCTTCAACCCATTTGAAACAGCGAGGAGCCAACGCTCCTGGTGGCCCGGAGCAGTGCCGGAGCCGACTTCTTCAACTCCGAACTCGGCTGGATCAGACCCGGCGGAGCGGGATTCGAGCCCATGGGGGTCCAGCTCGCTTCGCTGCTCCTTGCGGTCTCCGCCGACCGGCAGCGGGTCGCCCTCATGTCAGGGGATTTCCTCCTCCGGACGATGAACGCCGACGGCTCTTCCTTTACCCCCCTTCCCGGCTCCTCCGCGGCCAGCGCCCCCGTGTGGTCCCCCGACGGAGAGGTGATCACCCTGCACGGCCCGGATGTCATCTACGCGGTGCTGCGGCAAGCAGGCAACGCGGTTGACGTCTCCTCCCAGGCCATCGCCTCGGACGGGGTCTGCCCCGGTACCGGGCGCAGCGTACTGCGTCCCTTCGGCTTCAGCGGGGACGGTTACATCCTCTTCAACAACCATGTGTGCGGGGTGGGGGACAATTTCTACAAGGTGAGGCCCGACGGGACGCAGGCGAGCCGGCACTCCCGTGACGACTATGAACCCGAGTGGACCTACTGGTCGCCAGATGGCACGCGCATGCTCTCCGAGGGCCAGGGAGCCGTCTTCCTGGCAGACGCCGATGGAAGCAGTCGCCGCACGCTCCAGGAGGGCGGCGGATCTCTGCGGGCCTTGCCGAGTCGCTTCTTCGACCGAAGCGATCCGTGGTCACCCGACGGACGCCTGGTGGCCTTCGCCAGCATGACGCAGGGCCCGTCCGGCCCGAGGCGGGTGATTCGCGTGGTGGAGGTGGATGGCCCGGGGGTCACCGAGCTGGATGTTCCGCTGGGGGCATCGGCCCACATCAGCTGGTCACCCAGCGGCCGGTGGCTGGCCTTCCGGGTGATCGAAGGGGGCTCGTCCGATCTTTTCGTGGCCGACCTGGAGGAGGGCGCGCTGACGAACCTCACGAACTCTCCGGACAACTACCACCTCCCCGTGTGGGTCCGGATGCCCTGATCCGACCCCTCCCTGCGAGGTCTGATGGGCCTCGCCATGGAGGCCTCGTCGACCCAGGCCCGACGAGGTCGGCAGACGACTGCCCGCGACGCTCCAGGGTCCAGCTCGCCGAGCGATGATCCTGGCGCGAAAACGACCGGGGCGATCGGGGCCCCATCTCACGCTTCTGTGATGGGCACTCCGCGGGAACCGAGAATGACCACCTGGTGGCCTTCCCCTGACCTGGGGGTCCCGTCGCGACGCAGGATGAGGAAAAGCAGCAAGGAACTCGAGAAGACGACCGGAAGTGCGATCGCCGCGAGTCCGTGCCACCGTGACCCACCATCCAGCGAAAGCAGGATCAGGGCGGACCCGAAACAAGGTGCAAGCCAGTGCCGATCAAGCTTCCGCGGAAACCGCACGAAGGCCCCACCGCTCCTTGCCATTCTCCGCTCTGAGCTTCCACACTGTCTTCTGGCCAGCCATCCCACCGTTCCCGTCGCCATGGAGATCCTGGGGGGGGCTTCCCCGTGCTGGACCACGGCTTCGTCCTGCTCCTGGACTCCATGGCCTCCGGTGAAGAGGCCGGGCTCGCCCGGGCTCCCGCTTCTCCACCTCCAAAGAGCTCTGACTCCATGGCGACCGCACCGAGCAGTGCTCGGCTTTGGTGCAGGAATGCCCTCAGGGCCGAATCACCCGGTAAACGCGCACGACTGGAACATCCCAGGGTGGAACGCGGGGAACGGTCACGATCCGGTCGTGCCGCACGCGACCGATCAACTCCTCCGGCGGAAGGTCAACGGTTCCAAGTACCCCCCCTTCGGCGGTGAGATGCAGCCAGCGGCCCTGGGGCACGTCCCTTGCACGTACCCCGACCCACAGGTGGCCTGTATCGTCGACGACCAAGCCCGTGACCAGGGGCAGCTGTCCAGCCGAGATCCTCAGGGAGTCCAGAATTGGGGCCAGCAACGGGCTCTCGTCCATCTCTTCGGAAAGGAGTTCGGTCACGACCTCGAACTCGCTCTCCGAGGCCGCGTCGGCGGGAAGGTCCACCTCCCACCGCCAGAGGCGTGCACCGTCGAGATCATGGGCCGTCAGTGCCAACGCGTCCGAGCTCATGCGGTAGATCCGACCCTCGGGACCGACCTGAACCAGAGGCTGGGAACCGAACGGGTCATCCAGAGCCGTCATCCCGCCGTCCCCGCGAAGCACCCAGCCTTGTCGGGAAGGAAACCGGAGGAGTGCCTCGGGTGCGCGCCCGCCGAACCGATCGACTAGGTGGATAGCGTCCGACCGCTCCCTCTCCGGGGATGCAGCCGCCTCGAGCCGGTATGGGGCCCGCTCCCAGGCGACCAGGGAGCCACCTGCGACGGGAAAGACACGGGCCGGGATCCGAGCCACGCCACGTGCAACCGATGTTGTGCCCACGAGCGACCCGGTAGCGCTGTCGAGGAGGGTCACTCGCCCCAAAACCGGGTCGTAGGCCAGCAACGTGTCGCCTGCCATCATGGCCAGGCCCCCGATCGTTCGAAACTCGCCGGGGCCCTCTCCTCGTCGCTCCCATGTCTCCAGGTACAGCGCATCAGCGCCGAGAACCACGATCTGGGGGGCGAGGACGTCCGCGATGAAAACTCGGCCGCCCGTGGCCATCTCCACGTCGGCGATGAGGCCCAGCGGGAGACCCGGATCCGATTCGCCCATGCGTTCGATCCGGTACGTGGCCGGTGCCTGCAGTGCAGCGACAACGGGGTGAACCTCCGACGCCATGTCTCCGCATGCCGCGAGGCCGACAAGACCGATCGGGATACCGAGGCCCGCACGTACCGGCCGCAAGCGGCCGAAGTTTGCCTTCATCGCCCTTCGGACTCCACCCTTCGCAGGCGTCCGTCGACATTCTCCACGATCACGCTCTGCAGGGTTCCGCGTGCCACGAGCGGCGCCACCTCCCCGGCCAGTCGCACGGTACCGTGTGAGTTCCCGAAACTCTGACCGGGATTTTCCCTAAACTCTGTCCGACCTGGGGATCGTAAACGTAGGATTTCGGCTTCGCGAAGGGGTCCGTGGAGGAC
>JBJHBX010000387.1:0-3472 GCA_050485725.1 Gemmatimonadales bacterium
TCCGCGGCGACTGGCAGCTCCTGCCCTGGCTCCTTCCGAGGGTGCCGCTCGAGGGCGGAGAACGGGGCCCGAACCCCCTTTCCGCGCTTTCCCGCTGGAAGATCCTCGACAACCTGCGGAGGTCGCTCCACGCGCCGGCCATGCTGGCCCTCTTCATCGGCGGGTGGCGGATCCTTCCCGACCCGGGCCCGTGGACCGCCCTCCTCCTGGGCATCGTGTTTCTACCCTTCGTCCTCGATGCGCTGGGTCCGGTGGGTCGGGGACTCAGGAAGCTTCCGACCCTTTCGGATCTGCGCGTCGAAGCGCGGGCTCTCGGGAGATCGTTCGGCCGGTGCTTCCTCAGCATCGCCTTCCTTCCTTTCGAGGCATGGACCGCTGCCGACGCCATCGTCCGCACCGTTCACCGCGTCGGCGTGAGCCGGACCCGGCTCCTCGAGTGGACCACTGCGGCCGCGGCCAGCCGAAGCCTGGCCCGGAGCGGGGGCGCCACCGGCCTGGTGCGGCGGATGTGGCAGGGACCCGTCGCCGGCGCGCTCGGACTCCTGGCGATCGGAGGCGGTCTCGGACCCTCTGCCTACCCGGCGGTCGTGCTCGTCGTCCTCTGGGCGATCTCGCCGGGGCTCGGCTGGATTTCCCAGCTTCGCATGGCAGGGGTGCGTCCGGAGCCGGGCACCTTCCCCGAGGCCGAGGCGCGTCGGCTCGCCCGGCGGATCTGGGGCTACTACGAGCGCTTCCAGGATCCCGATGGCCACTGGCTCGCGCCCGACCACTACCAGGAAGTGCCCAACGGCGAAGTGGCCTACCGTACGTCGCCGACCAACCTGTCCATGGGGCTCGTGGCGGCGGTCACGGCCCGGGATCTGGGGTTCCTCGATACTTCCCGCTTCCTTGCCCGAATGCGGATCATGCTCGCGGGAATGGAGGCGCTGCCCCGGCATCGGGGACACTTCCTGAACTGGTACGACACGCGCCGGCTCGAGCCCCTCCATCCGCTCTACGTGTCGACGGTGGACTCGGGCAACCTGGTCGCCGGCTTCCTCGTTGCGCGGGAAGGGATCAGGGATGCGCTCCGGGAGGGCTTCCTGGTCCGGGATCGGGCACGGGGGCACCTCGACACGCTTCACGTGCTGCGTGCCGTGCTCCTCGAACTCCACGGCGACGACCCCGCGGCGCGGGTCCTCGAGGACGACCTGGTCGAGCTCACCACCTGGCTCGAGGCGCAGCAGCCGCTCGATCCCGCCGCCGACCCCTTCCGGGCGAGGCGGGTGCTGGCCGAGTTCTCCACGTCGCGGATCCCGGCGCTCGCCGAGCGCGCGTCGAGCCTCGGCCTTTCCCGTGGCCCTACCGTGCCACCCGATCGCCGGGGTGCGCTGGCGGCATGGATCGGGCTTCTCGAGG
This sequence comes from Gemmatimonadales bacterium, assembly GCA_050485725.1. Classification (GTDB taxonomy): domain Bacteria; phylum Gemmatimonadota; class Gemmatimonadetes; order Longimicrobiales; family Gaopeijiaceae; genus SKNW01. Next base: position 1,399 of record JBJHBX010000387.1, read on the forward strand.
GCGAGGTATTCCAGGCGCTGGACGAGCTCGAGCACTTCCTCCCGTGGCTGACGCTGCCGGAGCCCGATGCCCGTGGGCTCCACGAGGCCTTCGTCGAGGCGGTCGGGGCCCCGAACCCGGCGCTGGGCGCGCTCCCCGCCGCCTACCTGGCGATCGCACCCAGGGCTCCCGGGTCGATCGGCCCCCGGATCGAGGCCGCGGTCGCCACTGTCGAGACCCTCCTGGCCGACGCCGCGGAGATGGACGAGCTGCTGGACCGATGGTTCGAGGAGACGGACTTCCGCTTCCTGCTGGACCGGCGGAAGGGCCTGTTCCACATCGGGTACTCGGTCACGACCGGACAGCTCGACCCCTCCCACTACGACCTCCTGGCATCGGAGGCACGGATCGCCAGCGCCCTCGCCGTGGCCAAGGGCGACGCCACCGTGGCCCACTGGCTCCGCCTGGGGAGGCCCTTCGGCGCCGGGGAAGGGAGCGGTGCGGTGCTGCTCTCCTGGTCGGGCACGATGTTCGAGTACCTGATGCCGAGGCTCTTCCTGATGTCTCCGGCGGAGTCGCTCCTCGAGGACACGGCCCGGAAGGCCGTGGATGTCCAGCGACGCTTCGGGAACCGGCTGGGCGTGCCCTGGGGGATCTCCGAGTCCGGGTACCACGTCCTGAACCAGGAGCGGCACTACCAGTACCGGGCGTTCGGCGTCCCCCGGCTCGCACTCCGGCGCGATGCGGCGGATCGGATCGTCGTGGCCCCCTACGCCTCGCTGATGGCGGTGGGGGTCGCCCCCGGAGCCGTTCACCGGAACCTCGGCGCGCTGCGGGATGCCGGTGGGATGGGACCCTGGGGGCCCTACGAGGCGCTCGACTACGGGGGGGCGGCCGCGCGGGATGACCGTCCCCGGGTGGTACGGTCGTACATGAGCCATCACCACGGAATGATCCTGGCCGCGCTGGGGAACCTCCTCTCGGGGAACCTCCACGTGGAGCGCCTGCACCGGGATGCGCGCATCGCGGTGATCGAGCCCCTGCTGCACGAGCGGATTCCCTTCCGCAGGAGCCTCCGTCGCCGCGTGGAGCCGCCCACCGCCGATGCGACCGAGACCCGGCGGCCGGAGTCCTTCGGCGCCTGGTCTCCGGCGGTGGATCGCCTGCCCCCGCCGATCCATCACCTGGGCTCCGGGGATCTCGTCGTCTCCCTCGGGGTCGACGGGCGGGGGGGGAGCCGGTGGCGCGGGTGGTCCATCCGGCGTGGATGGAACGGCGTCGGCGAGGATGCCGGGTCGCCGGAGTTCGTGCTCCAGGACCGGGACGACGGGATGACCTGGCGCCCGCATCCCGCGGGTACCGCCGCGGAGCAGGACGAGCGCCATGTCTCGTTCCGCCCCCACGACGCGGAATTCGTCCACGTGCACAGGGGGATCCGCGTCGTCCAGAAGGTGGTCCTGCCCCCTTCGAGGAACACCGAGATCCGGACTTTCCGGATCGGCAACGCCGGCGGAGAGCCCCGGAGGCTCCGCATCGTGCTGGGCCTCGAGATGGCGCTGGCCCCGATCGAGGACGACCGGCGGCATCCTGCCTTCCAGAAGCTCTTCGTCCGCGCGGAGTCCCTCGGCGAAGGGGGACTCCTCTTCACCCGCCGGCCCCGGAGCCCCGAAGAGGCGCCCCCGCTGGCGGTCGTTTCGCTTCTCGATGGCAGGGGAGGCCCGGCGCCGGTCCGCTGGGATGTGAGCCGGGAACGCTTCGTCGGTCGGGCCCGTTCGCGTGGCCTGCCTGCAGCGCTGCGGCACGGGAACGAGGCGACTCCGAAGCTCGTCCCACACCACCCGCTGGACCCGATGGCCGGCGGTGTGATCGACCTGGAACTCGCCCCGTGGCAGGAGAAGGAACTCGCCCTGTTGATGACGGTGGGAACCGATCGCGAGGAGGTGCTGGAAGAGGCCGCGAGCTACGAACTTCGCTCACGAAGGGAGTGGGCCGAGGTGAAGGCTCGGTCACGTGCCGAGGGCGCCCTGATCGAACTGGGCGCCGCCCTCGACGATCCTCCGAAATGGGAACGGCTGCTGAGCCACGTGCTGCGCGG
>JBJHBX010000388.1:0-3466 GCA_050485725.1 Gemmatimonadales bacterium
CAATGGCCGCGACCCGGGTCGAGTGGGCCGCCGTGAAGGGAGTCTTCGCGTCGACCACCGTCGCAAAGGCCTCCGCCACCCGATCCACCCCGTCGGTGTCGACGCGGACGACCCGGTCCCGGGGCTCTTCGGAAGCCAGCCTCGCCAGCGCATCGCCGGCATAGAGGGCGGCCCACCAGTCGCCGTCGTCGGCCCACGCGCCGAGGGTCGCGACGAGCTCGGGATCGAACCACCGCCCCTCGCGCTCCCGGGCCACCTCGAGGGCTCGCCGCCAGCCTTCGCGGGCGGCGAAGACCTCCAGCGTCTGGGCGAGGAGCGCGATCCGGGAAAGGAGGGGGATCTCCTCTCCGGCCAGGCCCCGGGCCGCTCCGTTCCCGTCCCACTGCTCATCGAGCGAACGAACGGCCTCGACGGTGGCGCTGGGGAAGCCCAGCGATCGGCAGATCTCGGCGCCGCGGTCGCAGCGGATCCGGATCAGCTCGTTTCCCGTCCCCGCCTCTGCCCGGGCCATGTGCACCACCTGCCGAAGCCAGGCCATCGCGCCGCGCCCGCGCGCCGCGTTCCGGAGCGCGAAGCGCCGCAGACGCGCCGGATCGGTCCAGTCCTCCACCTTGAGGCTGCGCTTGACCTCGTGGTCATCCGAGCCGAAGAAGCGGGTCGTCGCGTGGGCGTTGCTGGAACAACCCGCATCCTTGAGCAGCAGGGAGTAGTAGAGATCCGACCGATCCTCCTCGTCGAGCCCCAGGGCATCGCCGATCCGCATCCCGATGAGGCAGGTCCGCACCGAATGCCCCCACGGCTGTCCCTCGGTCAGGTCCAGGGCATGGGAGAGGGCCCCGATCAGCTCCGAGAGGAGGACGCCCTCGGCGTCGACGGGCGAGGAGCCTGTGTCAGGCGGCGAGATGGGTGGCGGGGTCCGGGACAAGGGGGCGAAGGGCGGGGGGAAAGGGTGAGGGAGAAAGCGCGGGTCTGCGCGACGGGCGGCGACGACGACGGCACTGGTCCGGCGCCCGGGGGTTCCGTAGCCTTCGCGGACCTCTCTCCGCCGCACCCCCCCTCCGCCGGCAGACCGCATCATGACGCGTGCCTCCGACCCTGTCCAGCGAACCCTCGCCCTTCTTGCCGTCTTCTGGGCCGGCGCCATGGCGGCCATGGATCTTCCCGCCGGGGTCGCCGGGGTCCTCGCTGCGGGGGGGACGGGACTCCTCGTGCTGGGGGTCCTTGCCCGCGCGCGATCGAGGCGGGGCGCGGCTGTCGACGCTGCGCTCGCCGAGGCCCGGGGCATGCTGCAGGACCGCCTCTCAGGACACCTCCACCTCCTGCTCCGGGCCGCCGCCACCCCGGATCGCGAGCTCGATGCCCCGGGGCGGGCCCGCCTGGCGGAGGTCGTGAATGCCGCCCGCGAGATCGAGGCCACGGTCGAGGTCCTGTCGGCAGAATCGATCCGCGGCTGGCAGGCCACGCGCTGACTCCGCTTGGCGCGACCCCCCCGGGCCGGGTATCCTTCCCCCGTGCGTCGCTTCGGAATCGGAATTCTCCTGCTCTTCGGGGCCCTCCTGGTCCTCGCCGTGGTGGTCCTCGTGCTCGGGGTCCTCGGCGTGCGGGGGTCCCTCCCACCCCTCGACGGCGAACGCAGGGTCACCGGGCTCACCTCCCCCGTGACCCTCGAACGCGACTCGCTGGGCGTCGCCGTGATCCGGGCGGATACATGGAACGACGGGCACTTTGCCGTCGGCTTCGCCCACGGGCAGGATCGGTACTTCCAGATGGACCTGGCCCGCCGCGTCATGGCAGGCACCCTGTCCGAGCTCTTCGGCCCCGTGGCGCTGGACAACGACCAGATGATGCGGAGCTACGGGTGGACCGACGCGGCCCGCCTGCACCTGGCCGCCCTCCCCGACCGGCACCGCGCAACCCTCGACGCCTACGTGAAAGGGGTGAACGCCGGACTCGCGTCGCTGGCCCGGCGCCCCCCGGAGTACCTCCTCCTGAGGCAGCGTCCCGAACCCTGGTCCGCCGAGGACGCGCTTCTCGTCTACCTGAACTTCTACTTCGAGCTCTCGCGCCACTACCGGACCGAGGCCTGGAACCGCGAGCTCGACGCGGTGCTCCCGGCGCAGGCGGTGCGCCTCCTGACCCCCGAAACCTCCCGCTTCGACCGGCCGATGGATGCGCTGGCGGGCGGCGACCCCAGCGGGGGCCATGCACCGGTGCCGATCCCGCCCCCCTGGATTCTCGACCTCCGGGGCGAAGATGCCCCGACGGGGGCCGAGATCGACGCGGCGCGGCGAGCGATCCGCATCTACGGAGACCTCCCCGGCGGATCGAACGCCTGGGCCGCGGGGGTGGAGGACGGTCCGGCGCTCGTGGCGGGCGACCCCCACCTGGGACTCCGGGTCCCGGGAATCTGGTACCGCTCGGAGCTCCACTGGCCCGGCGGAGCGCTCCGGGGCGCAACCCTCCCCGGCGTTCCCGGGTTCTTCGTGGGCACCTCGGAGCACCTGGCGTGGAGCCCCACCGCCGCCATGGTCGACCAGACCGACCTTGTCGAGCTCGAGGTCGATCCCGACGACCCCTCGCGCTACCGGACCTCCGACGGATGGGTCCCCTTCCGGATCGTGACCGACACGATCGCTGCCCGTGCGGGGGAGCCTCGCATCGTGGAGCGCCGCCTGACGCACTGGGGCCCCGTGGTCCGCACCGCCCCCGACGGGACCCCGATGGCCCTGCGCTCCCCGGCCTGGGACACGGGTGGGCTCACCCTCGAGCATCTCGAGATCGGGCGCGCCCGGAGCGTGCCGGAGGCGGTCGAGGTGGGACGTCGCATCGGGGGTCCCGCCATCGCCCTGGTCCTGGGGGATGCGGAGGGGCGGGTCGGATGGATGGTGACCGGCGTGCTCCCCGCGCGCCGCGGTACCGACGGAAGGCTGCCGGCCGAGGGGGCCGCGGGGAGCGTGGCGTGGATCGGTGCTCGACCGGAGGAGGACCGCCCGGTCGTGGTCGACTCCGCGGGCGGATTCGTCTACACCGCGAACCACCGGTTCTCGGCGCTCGCGAATGCCAGGACCTTCTCGGGAGAGTGGGTCTCGCCGACCCGCGCACTCCGCATCGAGGAGCTCCTCTCCGACGACGCCCGCCCCTCGGAGCGTCTCCACCAGGGGTATCAGCTCGACGCCAGGAGCCTCGAGCACGAGTTCGTTCGCACGCTGATGCTGGACCTCATCGATGCGGAAGAGCCGGACCCCGCGCTCCGCGCCCTCAGGCAGCGCGCCGAGGGGTGGAATGGCCGGGCCGACGCCTCCTCGGTGGAGTTCCACTCCATGGTCGTGGCGGGCGAGCGGCTCCGCGACGCCGCGCTGGCACCCCTCCTCGCCCTCGTGGTCCGCGAGGTCCCGGGGTATCGCTACGAGTGGCTCCTGGCGCACGAGGCGGCCTTCCGGATCCTCGAGGAGCGACCGGAGCACCT
>JBJHBX010000389.1:0-3465 GCA_050485725.1 Gemmatimonadales bacterium
CCTGGGCCCCGCATCCGAAGCAGTGGTACATCCGCTTGTCGGGTACCACGTAGAACGAAGGCGAGCGGTCCTCGTGGAAGGGGCACTTCCCGACCCAGTCCTTCCCGGCCCGGCGGAGCTTCACCACTTCGCCCACGATCTCGACGAGATCGGCCCGGGCCCGGACCTCCTCGACCACCTCGTCGGGGATCACCGGAGAACCGCCACGGTGACGCCGGCGCCACCTTCGCCGTGGACACCGCCCCGGAACGCCTGGACGCGCCGGTCCCGCCGGAGCAGCTCGTGGACACGGGCCTTCACCGCACCGGTTCCCTTTCCGTGGACGATGCGGAGCTGCGGAAGGTGCGCGATGATCGCGTCGTCGAGGGCTCGGCCGAGCGCGTGCTCCACCTCGTCCACCCGGAGCCCCAGGAGGTGGACCTCGGTCCGGGCCTCGACGTCGGGGAGGGAGACCTGACCGCCTCCCCCGCGCGCCGCCCGTTCCCGCGGTGTCTCGGGGCCGGGGACGAGGGCCACGTCGTCGGGGGCGACGGCGAAACGAAGTGCGCCCACTTCCACCGTGACCCGGTCTCCCTCCACCTCGCGGACCACACCCTTCGCACCACTTCCGAGGATGCGGACCCGGTCGCCCGGCACCGGGGCAGGTTCCCGGGAGGCGCCGGCCTCCCGGCCGACCCCATGCCCGGTGCCCCGTCCGCGCCTCCCCCGCCGGGCGCGTTCCGCCCCCTCCTCCTGCGCCCGGGCCGACTTCTCGAGCCGGCGCCGGGCCTCTCGCTCTGCGGCTTCCCGGGCCTCGAGCCCGCTCCGGTCGGCCTCGCGCAGCTCGCGGATCGCGCGCTCCACCTCCTCCCGGGCATCGAGGAGGATCCGGCGGGCCTCTTCCCGCGTCCTCGCCTCGGCGGTCCGCTCCCGCTCTCCGACCTCGCGCGCACGGCGCCGGACCTCCTCGCGGAGCTCCTCGGCTTCGGCGCGGGCCCTCGATGCCTCGTCCACCGCCCGGGCCAGCGCCTTCTCCTTCTCCTCCAGCGAGGCCAGGAGTCCCTCCACCTCGAGTTCCCCCGCGTCGACGCAGGCCTCGGCCCGTTCCACCACGGCGGGGTGAAGGCCCAGACGCCTCGCGATGGCAAGCCCGTAGCTCCGGCCCGGACGTCCCTTCGTGAAGCGATAGGTGGGCTCGATCCGCTCCGCATCGAAGAGGAGGGAGCCGTTCACGATCCCGCTCCCCGGCTCGTCCAGTCGCTTCATCGCCCCGAGGTGCGAGGTCACGATGGCCCGGGCCCCGCGTGCCACCAGCGTCTCGAGGATCGCGCGGGCCAGCGCCGCCCCTTCGGCCGGGTCGGTCCCGGTCCCCATTTCGTCCATCAGCACCAGGGTGCCGGGTCCCGCGCCCTCGAGGATCTCACGGGCGTTCGCCAGGTGGGCCGAGAAGGTCGAGAGCGACTCGGCGATGGACTGTTCATCGCCGATGTCGGCGAAGACGTCGCGGAGCACCGGGAGGCGGGTTCCCGGTCCCACGGGGGGAAGGATCCCGCTCTGCGCGAGGAGCGGAAGGAGTCCCATCGCCTTCAGGAACACCGTCTTTCCGCCGGTGTTCGGGCCCGAGACCACGAGGGCCCGCTCGTCGGGGCCCAGTTCGACGGAAAAGGGGACCACAGGGGGGTGGTCCGGGTCCGCATCCGCCCGCTCCAGCAGCAGGGGGTGGCGGCCGGTCACGATGACGACACCGCGCTCCGTTTCGTCCTCCGGGGAGAGGAGTTCGGGAGGGTGCGCATCCCAGCGGCGGGCCGTGCGTGCACGGGCCCAGAGCGTGTCGAAGCGCACGAGGGCACGGAGGGAGCCCGCGAGCGCCGCGGCCGACGGCCTGAGCCGACCCGTCGCGTCGCGGAGAATGCGCTGGACCTCGCGCTCCTCGTCGCGCTCCAGCGCCTGCAGCTCGTTCATGAGCTGAAGCGCCAGGGGCGGCTCGACGAAGAGGGTGGCGCCGGTGGCGGACTCGCCGTGGATCACCCCGCCAACCTCGGATTTCCCCTCGCGGCGGAGCTGGATCACGTATCGACCGTCGCGGAGCGAAACCGATGCGTCGGGCACCCGGATCCGCTCCGGGAGCCCCGCCACGAAGGCCTCGAGCCGACGGACGATCCGGTTGCGGGCGGCTCGGATCCGTTTCCGCAGCTGGCGCAGGGCCGGGCTCGCGCCGTCGCGGAGCTCGCCCTCGTCGTCGACCAGGGAGGCGAGGCGGTCCTCCGCCCCGGGATCGTGCAGCAGGCCGGACCGCAGGTCCTCGAGACCCGGTGCCCCCTCCGGATCGGTGCGGGCACCCAGCGCCTCGGAGAGGGCGCCGCCCGCCTCGAGGAGTCTCAGGAGAAGGAGGAGCTCCGACGCGGTGAGGACGGCGCCCTCCGTCCCGAGAATGCGCAGGGGTCGCCGGGCGTCCGGGGGCGCGGGAGGGGCCCATTCGGGGTGGGCCACGTGAAGTGCCAGCGTCTCGGTCACGAGGGCGAGTTCCCGCCGAAGGTGCGGAAGCTCCGTTCGGGGTCGCATCTCCAGGAGCGCAGCGCGCCCGAGTTCGCCGGCGCAGCGCTCGGCGACGCTCCGCAGGGCGGCCTCGAACTCGAGGACCTGGAGGGCGTGGGCGTTCACGCGCCTTCGAGCTCCTCCCGGGCGATCCGGTTCGCCTCCCTGCCGTCGAAGCGGCCCCGGATCCGGGGCATCAGTGCACCCATCAGGGGCCCCGGTTCGGTCACGCCGGAGCCGACGATCTCGCGCACCATGGCGCGGACCGCCTCTTCGTCGAGGGGACGAGGGAGGTACTCGGAGAGCATTCCGGCCTCGGCATCCTCCCTGGCCGCCAGCTCCTCGCGCCCCCCCTGGCGCATCTGCTCGGCGGCCTCGTGCCGGCGCTTCCGGGCACGGGTCACGACTTCCTGGACGTCGTCGTCGGTCAGGGCGCGGCCCACCTCGATGCGGCGGTTGTGGAGCTCGGCGAGCGTCATCGAGAGGAGCCCGGTCCGGACCCGGTCCCGGGCCTTCCTCGCCGTGTTCAGGTCGGATTCGAGGCGGAGCTGAAGCGGGGGAGCGGCGGGGTCGGACATGGGTCATCCCGGAGCGATGAGGCGTGCGTGGAGCGGTTCGTCCGCATCCCGAAAAATACCCGAAGGGCCACCCGGGGGTCAACGGAACGGTGGCGAGCCGAGGGGCTTCCGGCGGGTCACCCCGGGGGCCAGCTCATCGGCCGGCCTCCCAGGACATGCAGGTGCAGGTGGTGCACCGTCTGCCCTCCCTCGTCCCCGGTGTTCGCCACCACCCGGAAGCCCGCGTCGTCGATGCCCTCGAGGCGGGCGACCTCGGCGGCGGCCAGGAGGAGCGCCCCCCCGAGCGACCGGTCCTCCTCCTCGAGCGCGGCGACCGACGTCACGTGCCTGCGGGGGATCACGAGGACGTGGATGGGGGCCTTCGGACTCAGGT
>JBJHBX010000390.1:0-3437 GCA_050485725.1 Gemmatimonadales bacterium
CCCCCAGCGCCTCGCGGTAGCGGGGGTTCACCACCCACTCCTCCCCGTCGAAGACCTTCACATCCCAGGGGAAGATCACCGTGGCGTCGGTCTCGAGGGCGTGGTAGTCCGGGCGATAGCCGCGGGGCCGCACGAAGGTCGTGGCAGTCCGGACCTCGGCCGGGTGCACCCCACGGAGCGCCGCAATGCCGAGCTTGAGCGTGTCGCCCGAAGTCGAGATCTCGTCGACCAGGAGGACCCGCCTGCCGCGGAGCCCCCGGGGCGCCTGCGAGAAGACCTCGGGGCGCTCGCGGACCACGTCGCCGCCCTCGCGCCGGGAGATCGTGATGGCGTGGAAGTCGATGCGGAGGAGCGAGGCGATGATCGCCGCCGGGATCACCCCGGCCCGGGCCACCCCCACGACCACCTCGGGGTCGTAGTCCCGCGCCACCCGCATGGCCAGCGCCCGGCAGAGCTCGCCGAACATTTCCCAGTCCAGCTCCAGGTACTCGCCCGGACGCACGTGGGGCGAGGTCCGGTGCACGGGACCGAAGTGGGATGCGAAGTCGTGGCCGAAGCTCTGCATGGAACCTCCGAGTGAACGGCGGGCAGCCGAGGGGGGATTCCAAGTCTAACGAACCGGCGCCCGCCGCACACGCATTGCAATCCGGGAGCCCCGCGATTGACCGCGCGCGCCCGCGTCCCCATCGTGCGCAATGCACGATGATCTCGCCACCGCCGCCGACCGGCGCTTCGCCGAGCGCCTCGAGGCCACCGGCGCCCGCGACCCGCGGGAGTACTACCGGGGGATGCTGAGGGAGCTGAAGGGGGCCGACGAGGCCGCCTACCGCACCCTGGTGGCCGCCTACGAGGCCGAGGTGGTGGAACCGATCGGACGGGGTGAGGCGGACCCCCTCGAGGCCTGGCTCGCCTTCGGGGTCAGGCTCGCGGTGGCGCGGGCCGGCGCCGGCCAGACGGTGGTCATCGACGACACCGGGCAGGCCCACCCCTTCGAGCCCCCGGCCCGCTGGGACCGGCTCCTGCTTCACCTGCCTGACGACCGGGGCACCCGCGCACTGGCCGTGGGCCTCCCCCCGGAGCTCTCGCCACCGCAGCGCGCCGCGGTGGACCTTCTCGTGCACCGCAAGGTACGACCGGGATGACCCGGTCGCGGCGACGGCGTCCGCCCGGTGGCGGCCCGTCCGCACACCCTCCCCTCCTCGACGGATTCCCCGCATGGCCGAACCCCGCGTCACGACCTCCGCCAACGTCGCCTGGATCCCCCGCCCCGGGTGGGCCACGATCCGCCTCGTCGGCACCTGCGCCGACCGCTCCCTTCGCCGGGGGCAGGTCGTGATGCACTCCCCCTCGGACGAGGGAGACGACCTGCCTCCCTACATGGAGGAGCTCCTTCCCGGCACCATGGTCATCGTGCTGGCGGAGGCGGCCCACCTGGTCGAGGATGATCTGAACCTGGTGCCGGAGATGGCGGTGGTGGCGGTGGGCGAGATGCTCCCGTGAACCGGCTCACCGCCACGGTGACGATGGCGGCCAGCACGAAGGCGGGAACGAGCTCGTAGACCAGCGCCCTGAGCGCCGGCGTGTAGTACCAGGCCGCCGTGGTGACGGCGCCGGTCACGATTCCCGCGACGACCCCCGCCCGGGTCGTGCCCGGCCAGTAGAGCGCCAGGATCAGCGGGGGCCCGAGCGCCGCGCCGAGGCCGGCCCAGGCGAAGAGGACCATCCAGAAGACCAGCTCCTCGGCCAGCCACCCCAGGAGGAGCGCGCCCGCCACCAGCAGAACGACAACCCCGCGGGACAGCGCGACGAGAACCCGCTCGTCGACGGGGCGGTCCCTCCGCATCCACTTCTCGTAGACGTCGCGCACCACCGCCGAGGCCCCGACCAGGAGCTGCGAGTCGGCGGTGGACATGATCGCCGCGAAGATCGACGCCACCACGACCCCGAAGAGCACGGGGGGGAGCGTCTCGGCGGCGAGCATGGGGTAGAGGTTCTCGGTGTCGCCGCCCAGGAGCGCCACGTCGGGGAAGTGGGCGCGCCCGACGATCCCGATGAAGACCGCCCCCGCCCCCATCAGCACGTTTGCGGCGGTCCCGGTCAGGGCGGCGAAGCGCAGGTTCCGCTCGTCGTCGATCGACATGTAGCGGACCAGGATGTGCGGGTTCCCGGGCGAACCCAGGCCGATGGCCACGAGCCCCAGCAGGGCGCCGAGACCCAGCGCCCAGGGGTCGAGGAATCCCGCGTCGGCGGCGGTGACCTGCGCCGAGACCGCCGCCCAGCCCCCCTCCGCCGAAAGGGCCAGGAAGGGGATCAGGACGAGCGCCGTGAGCATGAAGATCGCCTGGAGCGTGTCTGTCAGGGAGACCGCGAGGAACCCCCCGACCATCGTGTAGGCCAGGACGATGACCGCGGTCAGGAGGATCCCCGCGGTGGGGGTGAGGCCGAACCCCGCCGACATCGCCTTGCCGCCTCCTGCGAACTGCGCCGCCACGTAGGCGGCCATGAAGAGGAGAATGACTGCGGTCAGCGTGAAGCGGAGGAGCCCCCGGGGGTCGCCGAGCCGCGCGACGAAGACGTCGGTGAGGGTCACGCAGTCGGCCTCGCCCGCCACCCGCCGCAGCCGCCGGGCCAGCGTCAGGAAGAGGACGAGCTCCACCACCGTGTAGCCCACCACCGCCCAGATGGCGCCCACCCCCATGGACCACGCCATGCCCGTCACCCCGAGAAGGAGCCAGGCGCTCCGCCCCGAGACGACGGCGGAGAGCGCCACGACCCAGCGGTTCATGACTCGGCCGCCGACGAAGAAGTGCCCGATGCCGCGCGACGAGAAACGGGCCGACAGGACGCCGATCAGGAGGATCAGCGCCAGGTAGAAGACGAAGGCGCCCACCGCCACCGGGTCCGCGCCCACCGCCACCGGACCCTGCGTGGCCACCTCAGGCACCCGCGGACGACTCCGCCGACGGCTCCGCGTCCGGCTCGACGAGCCAGCCCACCCCCCAGGCGCCGGCCCCCAGGTGCGTGGCGAGGACCGGGGTGACCGGGCCCGAGAGCACCTCGGTGTGCGGGCCCCAGGCGTCCCGGATCGCCGCCTCGACCCGGACCACCACGTCGGGGCGCTCCACGTGGACCACCCCGAAGCGGACCTTTGCCGAGCCCGGGGGCACGCGGCGGCGGAGCTCGGCCAGGACCGCCGCCTCGACGGCGTCGCGGCCGCGGGCCTTTCCGAAGGGGGCGATGCGGCCGTCGGTGCCGAGCTCCAGGATCGGCTTCACGTCGAGGAGCCGCCCCAGGAAGGCCTGGCCCCGGCCGACGCGCCCCGAAGCCAGAAGGCGATCGAAGGTGTCGACGGTGAAGAAGATGCCCGAGGCGTCGCGGGCGGCCCCGAGGCGAGCGGGGATCTCGTCGGCGGGAACCCCGGACTCGGCGAGCTCGGC
>JBJHBX010000391.1:0-3435 GCA_050485725.1 Gemmatimonadales bacterium
GGTGAGGGCCAGCAGGCTCAGCGTGATCGCCGCCATGCCGCTTGCCACCGCGAGCCCGTCTTCCGCCCCCTCGAGCGTGGCCACTTTCCGCCCGACCATGAGCTGGTTCGGGTTCGTGCCGTAGCGCGCGTAGCGAAGTGGCCCCGGGTCGTCCGGGCCGCCCCCGAAGTAGGTGGCCGACTGGACGACCGGGGGCACCACGGGGGCGCCGGCGGCCCTGGGTTCCGCGTCGCCTCCGTGGATGGCAAGGGTGTCGGGGTTCCGTGCGTCGAAACTCATGGTTCATGGCCTCCCGGCGGTTCGACCCCGGGGCTCAGTTCCCGGGACAGGGCGCTAAGCGCGAGCAGGTCTCCCTTCCAGGGATGCCGGTAGACGAGGCGGTTGCGAACGAGTTCGGCGAGGCGCCCCTCGTCCCCGGCATCGCGGTAGAGGAGGTCCGGGACCGCCTCTGCGGGCACCCGGCCACGTCCCTCCACACCCTCCCAGAGGCGGAGGTCGGCTGCCTTGGCAGGCCCCACCAGTTCCCCGGCGCCGCCCTCGTCCTCGAGCACGGCAAGCAGGCCGTGCCGCTCGAGCACCGCTTCGATGGGGTCACGATGGAAGTCCTGGACGCCACGGAAGAGGACCCAGGTCCTGCCTGCTTCGCCCTCGTCGCGGATCGCCAGGATCAGGCGCGCCACCACCTCGTCGGCGCAGGAGTAGTCCAGGATGGCCACGGAAGAGAAGTCGACCAGCGAGAGCGCGGGGCGCTCCAGCTCTCCGAGCTGGGCCTCGATGGCCAGCCGCACCGCCCGCCCGGTGGGCCGGGTGATCAGGTGCGAATAGAGGTTCGCGACGGTGCGGGCCATCAGGTCCCGCACGTCGACGGCAAAGGCGTCGAGCTGGGGCGCATCCCCGGAAGCGGGGCCCTTCCCTCCGGTGGTCATCGGCCCGGGTCTCCGTCGTCCCGCGCCGGAAGGAGGAGGGTGACCCACGCGCCGGGAAAGGGGGGAAGCCCGCTCTCGAGGGGGGGGAGGTCCTCCCAGTCGGGGACATCGGCAATCCGCGCGGTCCCGCTTCGTACCGCCATGACCCCGTTCCAGCGCCGGACCTGCTTTCGCATCTGCTGGATCCCCTGGCCCCGACCCTGGTCCGGAAAGCGGGTCAGGCCATGGATGAAAGCGGCCTCGAGGGCAGTGGCGTCGCTCCAGCGGTCCCCGTAGCGGCCGGAGTACTCGGGAGTCAGTGAGCCGAGGAAGCCGCGGCCCAGGTCCCCGACCGCGACCACGAGCACCTGCCGCCCCAGCCGCCTCGACCACTGGTACGTCTGCGCCGCCACCCACCCCGGCGCCTCGGCATGCTCCAGGATGTTGCCGCAGACCTCGGAAAGGATCACCGAGAAGTGGACGACCGCAGAGGGAGGATAGCGGAGCGTGCGGGAGAGGATCGCCCCCGCCCGATCCTGCACCCGTTCCACGAGCTCGTGGACGTCGCGGTTCTCGGCGATGGGGGTGATCTCGAGAAGCACGTCGGAGGGGCGGGAGGCACGACGCGGCACCGCCCCGCGGATCGCGGCGAAGTGCCCCTCGGCCTCCTCCATGAAGCCCATGCGGGCCATGTACCCCGGCACCTCTCCGGACTCGGGCAGGTGAAGTACCGGTGGCTCTCCGGTCCGGTCGGCGAGGACCCGGCCCATTCCGAGCAGCCCGATCATCCCCACCGGATCGACCCAGCGCAGGTGGCGTGCATCGAGGAGCGTCTTTCCCTGGACCCCTTCCGCCACCGCGAAGAGGCGGTCCACGCTCCGGTAGTCCAGCGAGGAGGGAACCTCGAGCACGTTCATCGGCCGGTCCCTCCCGGCGCCACGCCCCCCCTCAGGTGATGCCGGAGCCCCGCGGCTCCATGGTGCTGCACGTTTCGTCCCGCCATCCGGTTCCCCTCGTTCATGGCCGCCTCGAGCCCGTCGCCGGCCAGGAGCCTGGCAAAGGTGGTCGCCCCCCAGACGTCGCCGCACCCGGTGGGATCGCCGTCCGCCACGGCCCGCGACGCCGCCGGTACGCGGCCGCTCGCCACCGTGCCGCTCGACGATCGCCAGCCCCGGGACGCCGGCCACGACGCCGGGTCCGAATCAAAGTCCGGCGCCGCCACGTACCCTGCCCCCAGGTGCTCCATCGTGACCGCAACGAGCCGAAGGTCCCGCCCCACGGCCGCTCCGGCAAGGGCCCAGGGGTCGCCGTGGAGCGAACCGAGCAGGTTGAACTCGTCGTCGTTCATCTGGACCGCGTCGAACGAGGAGAGCCACTCCGCCCAGTCGGGGAGGGGCCGGGGGACGCGGTCGCCGGACCGCCCGATGCCCAGGAAGAGGGAGTGCAGGTCCGCCCAGACCGGGCCCCGGTAGCCGGCGCGAAGGGCGCGGGCCGTGTCCAGCTCCATCTCGAAGCCCGAGATGAAGTTCACATAGAGTGCGTCGCATCCCTCGAGAAGCGGGGCGAGCTCCACCCAGTGCCAGGGGGGAACCCCTCCGGAAAGCCGCTCGGTGCGGCGGCTCCCTTCGTGATAGGTCAGCTCGACCCGGTTGTTCGGCTCGGGCACGACGACGACGCCGGGGTCCACCTCGACGCCGGGGATCTCGCGCAGGTACCGGAAGGCGCGTTCCGAGAGGTCCCGCCCCACCTTCACGATGGGCCGGATGCGCCAGCCCTCGGGAAGCGCCACCGAGAGCGCCTCGAGGGCGTAGCCGATCCCGCCCCATTCCTCCACGGGGAGCTCCCGGGTGCCGGGGCGGCGGATCGTGTCCCAGACCAGCGTTCCGATGACCCCGAGGGTGGGCCGGGGGGTGGATCCGTCCGGGAGGGCGGACGCACTCACCGCGGGTCCCTCACTCTCCGAGCGAGAGCACGGCGAGGAAGGCCTCCTGGGGAATCTCGACCGAGCCCACCTGCTTCATCCGCTTCTTCCCCTCCTTCTGCTTCTCGAGGAGCTTCCGCTTCCGGGTGATGTCGCCGCCGTAGCACTTCGCGGTGACGTTCTTCCGCACCGCCTTCACGTTCTCGCGGGCCACGATGCGGGTCCCGATGGCGGCCTGGAGTGCGACCTCGAACTGCTGCCGGGGAATCAGCTCCTTCAGCTTCCTCGTCAGCTCGCGGCCGTGGCTTTCCGCCTTGTCGTGGTGAATGATCACCGAGAAGGCGTCCACCGGGTCACCGTTCAGGAGAATGTCGAGGCGGACCAGGTTGTCCTCGCGGTACTCGAGGAACTCGTAGTCCATCGATGCGTAGCCCCGCGTCCCGCTCTTCAGCCGGTCGTAGAAGTCGAGGACGATCTCGGCCAGCGGGAGCTCGAAGTCCATCTCGACCCGCTGTGGGTCCAGGTACTGCATTCCCTGGAAGATCCCGCGACGCTCGTGGGCGAGCTTCTGCACGTTCCCGATGTACTCCGAGGGGCACATGATCCGGG
>JBJHBX010000392.1:0-3434 GCA_050485725.1 Gemmatimonadales bacterium
AGGCCATGATGGCCAGGAGCACCTGCGCCGTGCAGATGTTCGAGGTGGCCTTCTCGCGCCGGATGTGCTGTTCCCGCGTCTGGAGCGCCATGCGGAGGGCGCGGTTCCCGTCGGCATCGACCGAGACCCCGATGATGCGTCCCGGCATGCGCCGCTTGTACGCGTCGCGGGCGGCCATGAAGGCCGCGTGCGGACCGCCGAACCCGAGGGGCACGCCGAAGCGCTGCGAGTTCCCGACGGCGATGTCGGCGCCCAGCTCGCCGGGGGGCACCAGCTGGGTCAGGGCAAGGAGATCCGCCACCACGGCCACCCCCGCTCCGGCCCCCTTCGCCGCCCGGATCGCGGGGCGCAGGTCCACCACGCTCCCGTCGGTCGAGGGGTAGGCGAGGAGCGCCCCGAAAAGCGCCTCGTTCGCCAGGGCCTCGGGGGTCGCATCTCCCACCACGACCTCGACGCCGAGCGGCCTTGCCCGGGTCCGGACCACCTCGATGGTCTGCGGGTGGCAGCCAGCGTCCACGAAGAAGGCCGTCCGGTCTCCCCGGGCCTCGTCCAGGAGGAGCGACATGGCCTCGGCGGCCGCCGTTCCCTCGTCGAGGAGCGAGGCGTTCGCGATCTCGAGCCCGGTCAGGTCGATGATCACCGTCTGGTAATTCAGGAGCGCCTCGAGCCGGCCCTGCGAGATCTCGGCCTGGTACGGAGTGTACTGCGTGTACCATCCGGGGTTCTCGAGGATGTTCCTGAGGATGACCGGGGGCGTGACCGTGTCGTGGTACCCCATGCCGATGTACGACCGGAACCGCCGGTTCGCAGCCGCGATCTTCCGCAGCCGCTCCAGGAGGACCGTCTCGGAAAGCCCGGGCTCCAGGTCGAGCTCCCGTTCGAGCCGGATCGACCGGGGCACGGCCTCGCCGATGAGTGCGTCGAGGGAGGCCACGTCGAGCGCCGAGAGCATCTCGTCGATTTCGTGCGGGCGCGGACCCAGGTGGCGGTCGACGAAGCGGTCGGTGCGACGGAGGGAACGAAGCTCGGAGGTCATGCGGAACCGTTGCGCGAAGGCATCGTAAGCTTGGGAGAAGGCGGCTCCGACGGCCGCCGGTGGGCGCCGGGCCGAGGGCGAGCCCGGGGAGCCGTGTGGGACCCCGAAGGACCGCGCCCGTTCCGGGTCCGGGTGGGCTGAGCCCTGCGACCCCGGGCGACCGTGCCGCGGTGGGCCGGGAGGTGCGCCGTCAGCCTCCTCCCACCAGCTCCCGGTAGGCGTCCGCGCCCATCAGCGCGTCGAGTTCCGACGGGTCGGTCACCCGGATCCGGACCATCCAGCCGGCGCCGTACGGCTCGGAGTTCACGAGCGACGGATCGTCGTCGAGCGCCTCGTTCACCGCCACGATCTCGCCGGTGACGGGGGCGTAGAGGTCGCTCACCGCCTTCACGGCCTCGATGGTCCCGAAGGTGTCCATGCGTCGGAAGCTGTCGCCGGTCGACGGAAGTTCGAGGAAGACGATGTCGCCGAGCTCCCCCTGCGCGTAGTCGGTCACGCCCACCTGGTAGACCCCTTCCTCGTCGGTGGCCTTCAGGTACTCGTGCTCCTCGGTGTAGAGGAGGTCGTCGGGGATGTGGGCCATGGTGTCCTCCGGGACGGATGGGCCGGTGGCGGCCCGATTCGGGGCGGGCGGGTTCCGGGTGGGGTCGCGTGCGCGAGGAATAGAGTTTTTCCGGGGGATGCGGTCAAGGCATCGGACCTGGGCGGAAGGCGGACCGACGGACCCGCCGCACCCCGCCCACGGGTGGATTTCCGCCCCGGTCCCTGAGACATTGAAGTGCGCGCGTTCGTGCCGTCCGCCCTGGATTCCGTGACTCCACTCCATCGAGGCCCCCATGTCCGCCAACGCTTCCGCTGACGCCCGTCCCGCCCTGACCACCCTGTCGGAAGAAGAGCTGATGTTCAGGGATGCGGTGCGCGACTTCGCCGAAGCCGAGGTGGCACCCCGGGTCCACGCCATGGATGAGGCCCAGCAGATGGACGAGGGGCTCGTCTCGCAGCTCTTCGAGCTGGGGCTCATGGGGATCGAGATCCCGGAGGCTCACGGCGGCGCCGGCTCCACCTTCTTCACCTCGGTGCTGATCGTGGAGGAGCTGTCTCGGGTGGATCCCGCGGTGGGGGTGCTCGTCGACGTCCAGAACACGCTGGTCATCAACGCCCTCAACCGGTGGGCGTCGGAGGCGCAGAAGGCGGAGTGGTTCCCGCGGCTCGCCACGGACACGGTGGGGGCCTACGCCCTTTCCGAGGCCGGGTCGGGCTCGGATGCCTTCGCGCTGGCCTGCCGCGCCGAGAAGGACGGGGACGACTACGTCCTGGACGGCCACAAGCTCTGGATCACGAACGGGAACGAGGCCGGGCTCTTCCTGGTTTTCGCCACGGTCGATCCTTCGGCGGGATACCGCGGGATCACCGCCTTCCTGGTGCCGAAGGACACGCCCGGCTTCTCGGTGGGGAAGAAGGAGGACAAGCTGGGGATCCGCGCCTCCTCCACCACCGAGATCCTCTTCGAGAAGTGCCGCATTCCCGCTTCGGCGGTGATGGGCGAAGTGGGGAAGGGGTACAAGATCGCCATCGAGACGCTGAACGAGGGACGGATCGGAATCGGCGCGCAGATGGTCGGGCTGGCCCAGGGAGCCCTCGACCACACGATCCGCTACGTGAAGGAGCGGGAGCAGTTCGGGCGCCCCGTCGGGGACTTCCAGGGCGTGCAGTTCCAGATCGCGGAGATGTCCACGAAGATCGAGGCCGCGCGCCTCCTGGTGTACAACGCAGCGAGGCTGAAGGACGCGGGCGAGGACTTCCTGATGCAGGCCGCGCAGGCCAAGCTCCATTCATCACGGATCGCCCAGGAAGTGGCCTCGACCGCCATCGACCTCTACGGCGGATACGGCTTCACCCGGGAGTACCCGGTGGAGAAGCTTTACCGCGACGCCAAGATCGGGACGATCTACGAGGGCACGACGAACATGCAGCTCCAGACCATCGCGAAGCTCCTGCTGCGCTGACGACCGGGGGTCCGCCCCGCCCCCCAGACCGGGCTCCGGACGCACCGGGCCCCAATCGGAGAGATCCATGTTCGGAGGCATCGGTGTGCCGGAGCTGATCCTGATCTTCCTGGTCCTGCTCCTTCTCTTCGGGGCGAAGCGGATCCCGATGATCGCGCGGGGGCTGGGCGAGGGGATCCGGAACTTCAAGGGAGGCCTCCGCGAGAACGAGCGCCTCGACGACGGCTCGGCAGGCGACGGGGAGCCGGGAGACCGCGAGGACCGGACGCGCTGAGCATGTCGGAAGCGGCAAGGGCGGACGCAGCGCAGATCCTGGACCGGGTTCACCTGGTCCTGGACGAGCCGCAGGACCTGGTCAACATCGCCGCCGTGATCCGGGTGATGAAGAACAT
>JBJHBX010000393.1:0-3427 GCA_050485725.1 Gemmatimonadales bacterium
CCTCGACCACCGGGGTCAGCCGGATCAGGATGTGCGCGCTCCCCCCCAGGTCGAACCGGTATCCGGGCACGATCTCGGTGGTGGAAACGGCCCCGCCCACCATGGCCCGCCGCTCCAGCACGAGCACCCGGTACCCCGCCGCCGCCGCGTACGCCGCCGAGACCAGGGCGTTGTGCCCCGCCCCCACGACGACCAGGTCGTAGTCGCGCCCCTCGCCCCGGCGGCTCACGACCGCCGCCCGCGCTCCCGCATCCGCTACCCCTCCACCCGCACCAGGTGATAGCTCCGCTTCCCCTTCCGCACCACGAGGTAGCGCCCCTCTATGGCATCCTCGCGCGTCACGGAGCGCCCGGCGTCCGCCACCCGCTCGTTGTTCAGGTAGATCCCGCCCTGCTCCACCCCGCGCCGCGCCTCGCCCTTCGATGTGGTGACCCCGGCATCGGCCAGGAGCTCGACGATCCCGAGCCCCTCTCCACCGAGCGCCTCGGCCCGCACCGCGCTCGACGGCACGTCGGCGAAGATGTCGGCGATCTCGTCGGCCCCGAGCCCCTCGATGGACCCGCCGAAGAGGACCTCCGAGGCCGCCTGCGCCCGCGCGAGACCGGTCTCGCCATGGACACGCCGCGTCACGTCTTCCGCAAGCGCCCGCTGCGCCTCGCGCCGCCCGGGGTTCGCCTCCGTCGCGGCCTCGAGCGCCTCCACCTCGGGGCGCGACAGGAGCGTGAAGAAGCGCAGGTACTTCCCCACGTCCGCGTCCTCGGTGCGGAGCCAGAACTGGTAGAAGCGGAAGGGCGAGGTGCGCGCCGGGTCGAGCCAGACCGCACCCGCCTCGGTCTTTCCGAACTTGACCCCGCTCGTGGTCGTGATCAGCGGAAAGGTGAGCCCGAAGGCCTTCCCCCCGGCCACCCTCCGGATCAGGTCCGTCCCCCCCACGATGTTCCCCCACTGGTCGCTCCCCCCGAACTGGAAGCGGCAGCCCCGGTCCTCGTACAGGCGCAGAAAGTCGTACGACTGGAGCAGGAGGTAGCTGAACTCGGTGTACGAGATCCCGCCCCCGTCCTCCTCGAGCCGCCGCTTCACGGTGTCGCGCCGGAGCATGACGTTCACGGAGAAGTGCTTCCCGACGTCGCGCAGGAAGTCGAGGACCTGCATCGACCCCAGCCACTCCAGGTTGTCGACGAGCTCGGCGGGGTTCGAGACCCCCTCGAAGTCGAGGAAGTGCGCGAGCTGGTCCCGCACCGCCCGCGCGTTCTCCTCGGACTGCGCCCGCGTCAGGAGCTGGCGTTCCTGCGTCTTCCCCGACGGGTCGCCGATGAGCCCGGTCCCGCCCCCCACCAGCGCGATCGGCGTGTGCCCCGCCCGCTGCAGGTGCACGAGTCCCATGATCGGGAGCAGGTGCCCCACGTGAAGCGACGCCGCCGTCGGGTCGAAGCCCACGTAGGCCTTCTGCGGCCCCTCGGCGAAGGCGGCCTCGGCGCCCTCGGTGGCGTCGTGGAGCATGCCGCGCCAGCGGTACTCGTCGAGGAGATTGGCGGCAGGAGCCATGAATCCGGATCCGGGGTTCGGGAGTGGTGTTGGAGATGCGAAGCGTGCGGATCCCGTGAACTTAGGCGGCGCATCGCCCCGGGGAACCCCCGCGCGTCTCGGGGGGATGGAGATGCCCGGTCGAAACCGGGGCGTTACGATGCCGTGACCCGGTCGTCCCCCCGGGGCACGACCTTGATCACGGGCCGGCGGCGCCGGCGGCGCCGGCGCGGCCACGCACGACAAGCGACCCGCCGGAGCGGCGGCCGCCGCGGCTGCCGCGACCAACGCGGCCCCTGACCCTTCGCCCAGCCGAACCGTTCCATGGACCGACGAAACCTGCTCAAGCTCGGCGCCCTCGCAGGCGCCGCCGCCGCCACCGGCATCGGCGCGCCCGGCGTTCGCTCCGCCCGCGCCTCCGCGCCCGGCTCCCACGGTCTCGAGTTCGGCGGCCGGCGCTACCGGAACGTGATCTTCTACGCCTACGACGGCACCGGCTACGAGGACTACGCCACCGCCGACTTCGTGGCCCGGAACGTCGTCGGCACGCCGCTTCGGTACGGCGAGTTCCTGGCCGGCGGCCGGACCGGGACCATGATCCCGTCGAGCCTGCTCTCGTGGGTCACCGACTCGTCGGCGGCGAGCTCCGCCTGGGCCACCGGCAGGAAGACGGTGAACGGTTCGGTGAACCTCTATCCCGACGGTACCGAGCTGACTCCGATCCTGGAGCTGGCGCGGGCCACCGGGCGGGCCACCGGCGTGGTCACGACGGCCCGGGCGACCCACGCCACCCCCGCCGCCTGGATCGCGAAGGTCCCGGCCCGCGAAATGGAGGACGAGATCGCGCTCCAGTACCTGGCCTCGGGCACCGACGTGATCATGGGGGGCGGACAGGCCCACTTCGACGCCGGCACGAGGTCCGACGGGCGCGACCTCTTCGCCGAGTTCGAGGCGGCCGGATACCAGGTCGTGAAGACCCGCGAGGCGCTCGCCGCCGCCAGCGGCTCGAAGGTGCTGGGGGTCTTCACGCCCTCGACGCGGCACGTGGCCTACGAGATCGACCGCCGCTTCGGCGACGTCCCGTCGCCCTCGCTCGCCGAGATGGTGCGGGCCGCCCTCCCCCGTCTCGACGGGCACGACGGCGGCTTCGTGCTCCAGGTCGAGGCCGGCCGGATCGACCACGCGAACCACGAGAACGACCCGGGCGCCATGCTCTGGGACTGGATCGCCGCCGACGAGGCGCTGGGCGTGCTCATGGACTTCGTGGCCGGCCGCGACGACACCCTTCTTCTCCACGCGCCCGACCACGATACCGGGGGTGGCGTCACCTTCGGCTGGGGCTCGCGCTACAGCCGCACCGACCCGGCGCTTCGCACCTTCGGAAACCTGAAGGCCTCGCACGAGCGCCTGCTCCGGGACCTCCTTCCCGACGATCCGACCCCGGCCCAGGTCCGCGAGATCGTCGAGGCCGAGGTGGGGGTCCCGGTGGCGGACCCTGCCGCCGAGCAGATCGCGGCCCTCGTCGCCGGTGCCGACATGCAGGGCATGCGCTGGGGGCACCGGAACGCCACCTCGGGCGGGACGCAGTACCAGGTGGCGCAGCTCCTGTCGTATTCCTACCAGAACCGGCCCGAGCGCCCGAACCTTGCCTTCGCCACGACGAACCACTCGGCGGGCTTCGTGCCGGTCACGATTCACGGGGGCGGGATCGAGCCCGGAAACCTGGGCGTGATCCACAACACCGACCTCTACGGCGTCATGTGCGACGCCCTCGGGATCGACCACGAGAACCCCTATATGTCGGCCGAGGACGCGCAGCGGATCGTCGACGCGAGCTGAGGGGGCGGAGCCGCCGGGGTCCCCGGGCCCGCGCCCACCTGGCTCCCCGGGCCCGCTTCCGCCC
>JBJHBX010000394.1:0-3420 GCA_050485725.1 Gemmatimonadales bacterium
GGCATGGAGGGATGTGGACCGGGGCCGAAGGCATCTCTGGCTCTTCCTCGTGGTCGGATTCGTCGTTCTTCTTCCCATGGCCATGGCCCAGGTCCGCCTTTCGGGCTACCAGGGGCTCTTCGCCGCCGCGGCCATGACGGAACTGGCGAGGCGTGCCGCCTCGGCCGCCGAGCGGTGGTCCCGGGGAACACGCACGCGGAGCCTCGCGCGGGCCGGCGCGATGGCGACCGTTCTGCTCGGGCCCCTCGCGGTGTCGGTGGCCGCCGCCGCTGCCCTTTCTCCGGAGGCAACCGGTGCCAGATCGCGATCGGATGACGGAGGCTCGTGCGCGCTGCGTGTGGTTCTGCCGGTCCTTGACGACCCCGCCGGGTTCGGTGCGTCACCCCGGACCGTCCTCACCTACCTCACCTTCGGGCCGGAGCTCCTGTTCCGGTCCGAGCACCGGGTCCTGGCCGGCCCGTACCACCGGAACACCGAGGGGATCCGGGCGGTGCTCGATTTTCTCGCCGCTGAGGACCCCGAAGTATCCCGGGGCATCGCGCGCGACCGGGAAGTGGAGCTGGTCCTCCTCTGTCCGCCTCTCGATGGATCCGCCCTCGCCTTCGCCCCGGCCACCTCGCTCTATCACCGCATGCTCGGGGGAGACCTCCCCGGATGGCTCCGGGAGATCCCCCTGCCGATGGCCGACCTCGACGGGTTCCGGCTCCTTGAAGTGGTGGATACCGGCGCAGTGCCAGCCGGAGGCGGCCGTGAGACGCCGGCGCAGGATCTGCAGCACCTCGCGCATCCGGATGATGCCCGGTAGCTTCGGAGTCCTGCCGGGCGCCCCTCTCCGGGCCCTGCCGTTCCCTGTCACCCCAGCACGCGAAGCCCCGAAATGGACCTTTCCCTCCGCCGCGTGAAGCGGCTTCTCCCCGATTCCGAGTACCAGGTCGTCGTGGACGTGGTGCGCGCCCGTTCGATGCCCGGGAAGGAGGCTGCACGCCTTGCGACCCTGGTCCGGGGCTGGCGTGACAAGTACGTCGATCGGGCTCACCGCCAGGCCCGAGAGGCGCGGGGCAAGGGCAGGCCTCGCTCCACCCGCGGATCCGAGTCCAACGAGAACACGATGCGCCAGGTGGACATCATGGACTGGGTGCTCGAGCGGCTCTCCGAACTGCAGGGGACCGCAGCCGGGAAGCCGGGGGGCGGAAAGGGATCCGGGGATGCGAAGCCGGGCGCCGGTTCAAGGGGGGCGGCGAAGCTCCCGTCGGCTGCCGACATCCGGAAGGCCATCGGCGAGCCCCACGTCTCCACCTTCGGCGACCTCTGGGCCGAGTTCCCCGAAGCCCCGGTCGAGAAGCTCCGGAAGCTCCTCTGGTCGCTCGTCGAAGAGGGCGAGGTGGAGCTCACGACCGCCGGCGGCATCGAGCTCACCGCGGAGGCGGAGGTGGCCTTCGTCGAGGAGGTGCAGGCCATCGACGGCGTTTCGGTGAACCGCAGGTCCGGATCGGCCGGGATCCCGCGGAAACACGAGGAGCACTTCGCGCGGACGAAGGTGGTCCGGATCCGCTCCCACAACCGCGCCCGGGGCGCCCGGAACCAGGCCCGGCGCGACGGCCGGAAGGGGGGCCAGGGAGGGCGCCGGAAGTAGTCGGCCTTGCCGCCGGACACCGCGCCCCCCGGGCCTTCCCATCCGTGGGGATCAGTCGCGTGCCGGACCCCCTTCGGAGTCCGTCGTCGCCTCCGCGGAGGGGCATCCGCGGGTGAGCGGCCCGGCGGCACCGGCCTCACTGACGTGCCTCCGGGCGCGGGCCTCCGACCGGTTCCAGCTTCGCCAGTCGGGGTGGGCCGCGTCGACGCCCCAACGCCGTTCCAGCGCTTCGCCCAGCACGCACCGTGCGTCCGGGCTCAGCCCCGGTAGTGCGCCCAGGAGCACGGGAACGGCGTCGGGACCCAGGGTGCCGAGGTAGGCGGCATCGACCTCGGCGCGGGGGCTGTCGACCTCGGCGCGCGCCAGGTTCGACCGGGCGATGAGGTCGTCCGGGTTCGCGAGGACCAGTCCGCCGCCGAGCACGAAGGCCGAGACGACCGCGGCGCCGGCGAAGTGCTCCCTGCGCCCCCGGAGTACCGTCGCGGCGAGCCATGCCGTGACCAGGGTCAGCCAGAGCAGGACCGCCACGCCGTAGAGGCGGGACTCCGTCAGGCCGTAGGCTTCCTGGTAGACCCGGACGCGCTGGAAGGCCGAGGCGATCACCACCAGCAGGAGCAGGACCAGCACGCCGGCGAGCGCACGGAACCGCTTCGCATCGCGCGCGGGCTCCCTGCGCAGGAGCCAGTCCGAAGCCAGCAGGATGGGGAGCACGAGCCCCGCCGCCACGACGAGCTGGGCGAAGCCCTCCCGGGCGTAGGCGGAATAGGTCAGCCCCGGGGTCACCTCGACCAAGGCGCTCCCACCGAAGAGGTAGCGAAGCTGCACGGCCACGAAGACCGCAAAGAGGAGCGCCAGGAGCCCCAGCACCGTTCCGACCTCGACGATTCCCGTCGAGGGCCGCTCGAGCGAGGCCGGGATCCGGTCCCGCAGCCGCGTGCCCCGTACGAAGCCCGCGAGGTACCCCGACGCGAGCCATGCCAGTGCGCCCACCAGCAGGGCCCGGCCGACGATCACCTCGAGCGTGGCCTCGTCGAGGAGTCCCGTCACGAGGCCGTGGAAGACGGGGTCGGCCGAGATGAAGAGCCCGCCGAAGAGGAGGAGGAGGGGCACCGCGACGAGGAGCCCGCGAAGGACCGCCCAGGCCGGCTTCGGGTCACCACCGAGGGGCTGCGCGCCCGCATCGGGCCCAGCCATGAGGCGCAGGGAGCCGAATCCCGCGTTCAGCACCGCACCGGCGATGGCTTCGGCGTGATCGCCCACCCCGCTCCGCCGGAGCCAGGCCGCCCCACCGCGCAGCGCGGGGAGGGCGAAGGCGGCGGAGGCTGCGAGGAAGGCGATGAACTGGAGGTTCGGCGCGCCCCGAAGCGTGATCGATGCCGCGAAGAGGAGGCCGGTGGCCATCCAGAGCCACGCCTCACGCGAGAGCCTGGTTCCGGCCGAACGCGTGACCAGGGTCACGGCTCCGGCCAGGAGCGCGAAGAGAAGCAGCAGGTTCAACCCGGGTCCGCTCGCGTCGCGGAGCAGAAGGTCGCCGGCCACGCCCACGCCCAGCCCGCAGGCGACGATGGCCTTCCGGGGAAGGGGGCGGACGGACGGGTCGGCAGCGGTTTCAGTCGGCATGGGCGTGCGCCTCCGTGGCGCGTGGGAGAAGGGAAGTGGAAAGGCCTCCGAACCGGCGCTCGCGCAGGTGGAAGGTCTCGAGGGCCCGCTCCAGGTCGGGTCCCCCGAAGTCGGGCCAGGGAACGGGGGTGAAGATCAGCTCGGCGTAGGCGCATTCCCACGGCAGG